>JAYYHM010000060.1:0-7302 GCA_036148415.1 Planctomycetota bacterium | reverse complement strand
GCCTTCCTAACTGCCTTTCGCATCGCCATTTGACGATTCTCCTTGCCGTCTTCTGCGTGCTAATCAACTGCTTGGACCTTTCTTCGGCTAACTCTGAAGAGCCACTACTTCATCCCAACGACCGTTTGGCGATCTTAGGGGGAACGCTGGTTGAGAGAATGCAGAGCAGTGGAGCTTTAGAGGCGGAGATTCAAAGTCGTCGCCCAGAGTGGAAAATAGCATGTCGCAATCTTGGTTGGTCCGGCGACGATGTACACGGACTAGCTCGCAAGGTTTTCGATAACGCTGAGGCGGGGTTTTCAAGACTACTCAAGGACGTACAGACCGCCAATCCCACCGTGGTCTTGGTCGCCTACGGCTTTGCAGAAGCTAGCGATGGTCCTGAAGCTGTGAACCGATTTGAGGGAGGCTTGAATCGGCTACTCGATGAACTTCAAAAACAAAAGAGACGAGTCGTTTTATTGAGTCCGTTTGCAATGCCGGGAATCCGAGCCCCAGGATACGACCAATCGATCAGTCGATGCCAAGAGATCGTCGGGTCGATTGCGAGGCGACGCGATCTGCCCGTGATTACGACCAATTGGGTTCCTGAGCCGGAAGATGTCACCGAGGATGGACTCCATCCCAGCGATCTCGGATTCACCCATTTGGCAGAGCCTCTGGCCACGCAACTGGTTGGCGGGAAGGGGAAACGAGGTGAAAACGCGGCTCTCAGGACCGAAATTGTGTCCAAGAACCAGCTCTTTTTCCATCGTTATCGCCCACAGAACGAAACCTATCTCTTTCTATTTCGCAAACATGAGCAAGGTAACAACGCCTCAGAAATCCCTCAATTTGATCCGCTGATTCAGGCAGCAGATGAACGAATTTGGGCTGCTGCGAAATAGTCAATTACAACCTCAACCACTCAGTTAGATTCAATTTCAGCCCTTTTTGCCGCGTTTTCATCGTTACAGGTTGAAAGGCGTCAACTCCATGGAAACGGCTTTTGAACCCGTTTCCCACAGGCGCGAAACGTCGAGTGGCGGCTCTGAACGGAATGACAGAGCGGGGTGGCTTGCCAGATTGGGGCCAGAGGCTTAGTCTTTTTCGTTTCCGCGACGGCCTCAAAGGCCAGAAACGACTGTATTTTTGGAGTGGATGGTGTCTGGAACCTGTGTTATAGGACTGCAATGGGGCGATGAGGCGAAAGGCAAACTCGTCGATCTTTTAGCACCGCAATTTGATTTAGTGGTTCGCTATCAGGGCGGGGCGAATGCCGGTCACACCGTCGTTGCAGGTGATGAGACCTACAAACTACATCACATCCCCAGCGGCATCCTACATTCGAAAGTTCAAAACTTCATCACTCCTGGTGTAGTGATTAACCCATCGACCATGCTAGATGAGATTGATGGCTTGGCAGCGAGGGGTATCCATTGCGAAAAGAACATGCGGGTCAGTGAGCGTGCCCACTTGGTGATGCCCTGGCATATTGCCGAAGACAAAATCATTAACAGCACCGCTGTGCGTGGTGAATCCATCGGCACAACCAATCGTGGAATCGGCCCATGTTACCGAGATAAAGTCGGCAGGACTCATGCGATTCGCATGGCGGATCTCGTACAAGACTCGCGAGACGAACGCATTGGGACGGTGGCAGCCCAGAAGGTGGAACTACTTTCCAAAATGGGTGCACCGCAGGAAGATCTGGATGCCGTCGCGCCGGAACAAGTGATCGCAAAGGCAACGGTCTGGGCGGAAAGACTCTCAGGCATGATCGGAGACACGACCGAGGTTCTGCTCACCGCTTGCGAAGCAGATAAGCGAATTCTCTTTGAAGGTGCTCAGGGCGCACTTTTGGATATCGACCACGGCACTTTTCCATTTGTAACCAGCAGCAACAGCAGTGGTGTCGGAGTCTGCGCTGGTGCGGGGGTTCCGCCTAAGTGGATCAACCATGTGCTCGGTGTATGTAAAGCTTATAGCACGCGAGTCGGTGGTGGCCCATTCCCGACAGAACTGGATGATTCAACGGGCGAGAAGATCCGTAAGCTGGGAAATGAGTTTGGAACCACGACCGGTCGTCCTCGACGCTGCGGATGGTTTGACGCGGTGGCTCTTCGATATACCGCAAGACTCAGCGGAGTCACACGTTTAGCGTTGATGATGATGGATGTGCTGGCACATTTTGAAGAACTCAAAGTCTGTGTTGCCTATGAGCTGGATGGTAAGCGATTAGAAAGTTTTCCAGCGCACGCAGATCAACTGAGACGCTGCAAACCGATCTATGAGACCATTCCGGGTTGGAATCAACCCGTCGAAGAGGTTCGCACCGTTGGCGACTTTCCGAGCGGGGCGCTGGCGTACGTCAAACGTGTCGAAGAGCTGGTTGGCATTCCCGTTGGTGTACTCTCAGTGGGTCCGGACCGAGCTCAAACCATTTTCACCGAAGCCGCGGACGTACTGAATCTCCACTCCTTGGCCTGAACATGCCTGACTCGACTCCTATCGAGAACGATGACCAGTTGGTCGCCACTGCGAAGGCAGGAGAACTGCCCCGGCACATCGCCATCATCATGGACGGCAATGGTCGGTGGGCACAGAGCAGAGATCTTCCGAGGATAGAAGGCCATCGACGCGGCGTGAGCACCGTGAGGATGGTTAGCGAAAAATCAGCAGAACTTGGGATCAATACGATCACGCTCTTTTGTCTCTCGAGCGAGAACTGGAAGCGACCGAAGACGGAACTTGACTTCCTCATGCATCTTCTCGAGCAGTATCTTGTAGAAGAACGCAAAACCATCATGGAGCAGGATCTTCGCCTGCAAGTGATCGGACGACGAGATCGACTACCGCAAACTGTACTTGAACAGATGGATCGCTCCATCTCGATGTCCTCTGGTAACGCGGGAACACGACTCGTCCTCGCAATCGATTACGGCGGGCGAGACGAGATCACGGCTGCGGTTCGATCCTTGGCGGAGAAGGTCAAATCGGGTCAGTTGGACGCAGAAAATATCGATGAAGAAGCTGTCAGCGATCATCTCTACACTGCATCTCTCCCGGAGGTTGATCTTATGATTCGCACGGGGGGTGATATGCGAGTCAGTAATTTTCTTCTGTGGCAACTCAGCTACGCTGAGTTGTGGATTACCGAAAAATGTTGGCCAGAGTTCAGTAAGCAGGATTTCGTTTCTGCCCTGATTGACTTCAATACTCGTCAAAGACGATTCGGGGGTTTGAGTGTTAACGATTAGCCTTCAGGCAGTCGTTAAATTGAAACCACAGCTTCATTAAAATAATCGCTCACCGCTTACTCGGAGAAACGCTGTGCTCAAAGATCGATTACGCACATCAGCTATCTTGATCGCAATCGTGTCGAGCTTGGTCTACCTCGACGGCAATTATTCTCTTGCCGGAGCAGAGGGACTATGGCTGCTACCGTTGCTCCTCTTTTTTGCAGTGGGCACGAGTCACGATGCGGTCACAATGCTTAGAAAAAGTGGACGCAGCGTCGATCGATTTGCAACTCTCGTGGGAACCACGCTGATTACCGCAACCGGATATATCCCTCATCTTTGGCCACTCACTGGTGACGCCTACCCAACAGACTGCCCCGTAGGTCGTTTGGGTTGGATCGTGATCGGATCTTTACTCGCTACTTTTTTGATCATCGCCACGGAGATGCGTCGTTATGGAATAGAAAGCAACGCTACGACGGATCAGGACGATGGAGTCATTCATGATGCGGGTGACTTCCATCCTTCGCGACGCCAAGGAGCACTGGAATGCATTTGCAACGGGAGCTTCATCGCCATCTACATCGGCGTTCCCCTAGCAATGTTGGTAGCTCTTCGTAGCTTGGGAAGCGGTAACTGGGGATTGGCTGCCTTACTGACAACGATTGCCGTCACCAAGTCGACCGATGCTGGGGCTTATTTCACGGGTAAAGCAATCGGAAAACATAAGCTGATCCCTCGTCTCAGTCCGGGAAAGACGTGGGAGGGGTCGGTTGGCGGGACCATCACGGCAATTGCGGTTGCCTACTCTTGCCTAACTTGGCTTTTCCCGGCGGTTGCAGGCGAAGCCTCTCCTCCACTGGAAACACCCTCGATCGCTGCACTATCCTCCCCATGGGTGGGGGCTGTGGTCCTTGGCTCACTTCTCGCGGTGACCGGCATGCTGGGCGATCTCGCAGAATCGCTCGTAAAACGCGTATGTGATGCGAAAGACAGCGGTAATCTGCTGCCGGGCCTGGGAGGCGTATGGGATGTCACGGACTCGCTCATCATGGCCGCATTACCTGCTTTTCTTTGTTTTTCTGCTGGAATCGCGGGCTAAACACCTGAAGCACTCGCTCAAAGTGCCCACCAGAATGGGGTAAACTTGGGTCTAAAGTCTACCGTTTGCGATCCCCACAGGGAGCCAAAACTCGGGAGTGAAGGAGCGAACAGTTCGGCACAAAAATCATGGTTATCAGGTCGTTTCTTTGATCTACCCCCTTTCATTTTTGCACCCTCCCACGCGTACAATAGGAAGGATGAGGGACAGATAGAAATGTCCGCTTGGCTGACTGATTCCGAGGGAGTCCTTGACCGGGAGACGAATGACAGAAGCGACGCTATCGATCGCCAACCAGCAAGAGATCCTTGATCTTTTCGGGCCCCGCGATCAACATCTCCGACGGATACGCCGACTGTTTGATGTCAACATCACCCAACGCGATGGAAGGATTCGGATTGCGGGGCAGGATGCGGGTGTTCAGTCTGCCGCAAGGACTCTGGAGCGACTTAGAAAAATCTCTCGTAGAAACGGGGGTATCAGCCCTGGTGATGTTGATCAGGCGGCATTTGATGAGGGTGCAGCCATCGATAACCCTGAGTCAGTCCTGCAACGGCAAAGGGCGATTTCCACGGGTCAGGGTAGTGGGATTCAGCGTGATGAATCCTTTCAACCGGACCAATCTGAAATTCAGTTACAACATGGTGGTCGAAGGGTTAAACCACGAACTCCCGGACAGTCGCGGTACGTGGAGGCGATCCGAAAATACGATCTAACCTTTGCAACCGGTCCCGCAGGATGTGGAAAAACCTATTTAGCCGTAGCAACAGCGGTTGAGAGCTTGCGTGCAGGGGATGTTCGAAAAATTGTACTGGTGCGACCGGCGGTCGAAGCGGGTGAGAACCTTGGTTTTTTACCCGGTGACCTACGAGCAAAACTCAATCCCTACCTGCGTCCGCTGATGGATGCCCTCGGCGACATGATCGATTACGATCAAGCTCGCCAATTGATGGAGCAGGATACGATTGAGGTCATCCCACTGGCTTACATGCGGGGACGCACCCTAAACGACGCTTTCATCATTTTAGATGAAGCTCAAAACGCTACCATCTCGCAAATGAAAATGTTTCTGACCCGTATGGGTGAACGAAGCAAGATGGTAGTCAGCGGGGATGCCACACAACAGGATTTACCCCGAGGAATTACCAGCGGGCTTCGCGATGCATTGAAAAGGTTGGGAGAAATCGACGGAATTGGGGTCGTGAGACTCCAGGCATCTGATATCGTCCGACACCGATTGGTCCAGCGAATTGTTGAAGCGTATGACGATGATCAATAAAAGGATTGACTTTAGAAACCCGTCAGCACGGGTTGAGGGAGCCTCCGAACCCTACGGAAGCTTTCTAAAAGGACTGGCTACCGACAGAATACTTGCAAGAGAGGAGCCCACAGGATTGATCTGGTCGGTTAATCACCGACTCCAACGAAATTTATCCGACAAAAAAATTCGGTCGATCGATTAATCCAGTGCGATGAGCGGATCCAACAAACAAAGAAACCGGCAAGAGCGAATCAACTCGCTCGGCATTCAAAAGCCACGACTGGTCCAGTGGTGGCAGGAGAGTGACAAAGCGGACTTTATGATCCGCATGGGTCTAGCAGTGATCGCTGCAATCGCCCTCTTAGTGGCTTGCCAGACATGGCGTCCTCAATTCGCTTATCGCAAGCAGGACATCCTCAGTCACAATTTGGTCTCTCGTGTAACGTTTGAGGTGAAGAATGACGAACAGACCAAAGCACTTCAAGACCGCAAGGCAAGAGAACAGCTTGCTTTCTATAGCAATCGTTCGAAGCCCCTCTATGATCTTCAAGCCGCACTCCGAGAGAGACTCTTTCTGATCCTTGCTGTGCCGAGCTTCGAGGAAATAAAACCCGAAGAGCAGGAAGCACTCTCGGAGTTCAAGCTTCGGGAAGATGCGATTTCCGACCAAATTCCATCCTCCGATCGAACACCAAGCCAGAGGTTTTTAGAGATCCAGAAGGTGTTTGAATCCGATCCGAAACTCGAATCTTTTAAACGAGCTTTGGAAATCGCATTCCAGCCAAACTACCGATTGGGTTTGATTCAGAATCTTGAACACTCCACCGAGCAGGGCTCCACTGCGATGATCCGTGTCTATCAGGATGGGAATCCGGAAGATATCGAATTTGTCGAGATGCAAAACGCAAGAATTGCAGAAGCCGCACCTGGGCTTGAAAAGAGGATCAAAGAGGAATTTCGCACGAAGTTTCCTTCGGAGGGTAATCAGGAGGTCGCAATGATGATTTGCGACTGGTTGGTGGAACGTTTGCCCGAATACCAGACACTTTCCTATGATGAAGATAGGAGTCTGAAGGCGAGCGAAACGGCTGCAGCGGCGGTCACGCCTGTCATGACCACTTACCGAACCGGCGTCGACACTCTGGCGGAAGCGGGTCAGCCATTAGGGGATGAACAACTGGTTCTTCTTCGAAAAGAATGGAGCACCTTGATCGAGCAGATGAGCTGGACGGATCGAGCAGCACGTGTTGTTGCCTACGCTGGAATGATCATTGCTCTCTACCTACTGTGCGGCTCTTACATTTTCTTTGTGGATGATCGAAGCCTTTTACAGGATCGTGTAGAGCTCGCGAAACTATTGGCCATCATTGTTTGCACGGTGGGTCTGGGACACTTCGCTTCTGCTGACCAATGGCGAGGTGAACTTGTACCGCTCGTGCTCGCATCGATTCTTACCAGCGTGGTGTATGGCCGCGAACTCGCACTTCTGCTGATGGCTGCAACTAGTGTCAGCATGACCCTGTTACTCGGAGAAGGACTTCCACAGCTTGTCATGATGGCAGCGGCTTTCACCAGTTGCACTCTTTTACTTGGACGTATTCGAACGAGAACGCATCTTTTCTATGTCGGCGCGACCTCTGCAGTGCTAACCATTTTAACAGTAGTTGGAGTTGGCATCGTAACCGGTATGACCCTTTCGGATGTGGACTCCGCTGGAC
>JAYYHM010000059.1:0-5841 GCA_036148415.1 Planctomycetota bacterium | reverse complement strand
TCTCCGCAATCGGTGGACACTACCGGCTCAGGGGACTTCCACGGATGCATAAACGTCCGATTGGAGATCTTGCTCGTTCCATTGGGGATGTGATACATGGCTCGATAACCACCGAATCGTCCGACGACTGCCCCCCGGTTCTGATCCAAGGCCAAGGCTGGCAAAATAATGAGATTCATGTTGCCGGTTCCGTTAGCAGTCAATACTTGAGCGGCTTGATGATGGCGGCGCCGCTGGGCTGCAATTCCGCGAATCTCGCGAACCAAGCTGTACTGATCCATGTTCGAGGCGAACTGGTATCGCGTCCCTACATTGAGATGACGGCCTCGGTAATGAGGGCCTTTGGAGCAAGCGTGCAACTGATCGACGCCAAAGACTCCCATGAACCAGTACTCATCGTCAAAGTGCAGCCTGGAGGGTACGAGGCGACCTGCTATCCCATTGAACCTGACGCCTCCGCTGCGAGCTACTTCTGGGCTGCCGCTGCGATCACAGGAGGATCGGTGACAGTCAAAGGCCTGACTCCCGATGCGTTGCAAGGCGACGTTGGTTTCTGCAGAGTTCTAGAAAAAATGGGTTGCCGTCTCACCCTTGAATCTCAAAGCATGACCATTTCCGGACGAGCGCGACGGGGAGTTGATGTGGATATGAATCACATCAGCGATACGGTACAAACTCTGGCGGTAGTTGCTCTTTTTGCGGAAGGCCCGACACGTATCCGCGGCGTTGCCCACAATCGTTACAAAGAGACCGACCGGATTGGTGATCTTGCAACGGAGTTGCGTAGATTAGGAGCAAAAGTTGAAGAACATGAGGATGGCTTGACCATCGAAGCTGATTCAGAGCAGCTGTTGGGAAGCGTTATTGAGACTTATGATGATCATCGAATGGCGATGAGTCTCTCCCTTGCTGGACTTCGGATCCCTGGGGTCCAAATCAGCAACCCGTCATGCACAGCAAAAACCTACCCAAATTTCTTCGCAGATCTCGAGCAGCTCCTCGGACGTCCGCACCAGTGGTCATCTGCCCAATAGCATTCGAGCATTCGCGAGCTTTTGGCTATCATTGGTAATTCGGTGTTGGGGGTCGATATTCACTGAGATCAATCGACCTGAACCATTCAATGGTCCTCGCAAGACCATCCTGCAACATGATCTCCGGCTGCCACCCGAGCCTATCTTTTGCAAGCCCAATGTCGGGACGGCGACGGGTTGGATCATCAGAGGGCAGAGGTTGAAAGATTAGTTCGCTGTGAGAACCCGATAGCTTGATTACCTGCTCTGCCAGCTCACGAATGGTGAATTCATTTGGATTCCCTATATTCACAGGCCCGATGAAATCTGACTCGTTGTTCATCATCGCCATCATGCCTTTAACAAGATCGTCACGATAACAAAACGAACGCGTCTGATCTCCCTGACCAAAGTTGGTAATCGGAGCGTTACCCAGGGGTTGTATAATGAAATTTGAAACGACACGGCCATCGAAGGGATGCATTCGTGGACCGTAGGTGTTGAAAATTCGAACGACACGAATATCCACTGAATTGCTGCGGTGGTAATCCATAAACAGCGTTTCAGCAACCCGCTTTCCCTCGTCGTAGCAAGCGCGAATGCCAACGGGATTGACACTGCCTCGATAACTCTCCACTTGCGGATGTACTTCGGGATCGCCGTAAACCTCACTCGTGCTCGCTTGCAGAATCCTGGCACCACAACGCTTTGCCATGCCCAGAAGATTGATCGTGCCCATCACACTGGTTTTTATTGTTTTGATGGGATTGTATTGGTAGTGCCCCGGTGCAGCAGGACACGCAAGATTATAGATCTGATCGACTTCAAGAAAAATCGGAAGGGTCACATCATGGCGAAGCAATTCAAAGTTCGGTTTGCCCAGCAAGTGCGTCACATTGGACTTTTGGCTCGTAAAAAAGTTATCAAGACAGATCACATCATGCCCAGCATCCACGAGACATTCACACAAATGAGAACCCAAAAAACCTGCACCACCGGTTACCAAAATGCGTTGGATCATTCAAATCTCCTCATTCGCGAACCGAAAACTGGTAAGTGCACTGCTATCGGGAAGGAAAATCAGTTACTCACTGATCATACAGTTATCAATTAAACGGGTTTGCCCCACTCTTGCAGCAATCAAAGCCACTGCGGGCCGATTCAATTGCTCAATCGGCCCGAGAGTTTCCGAGTCCACCACAACCGCGTAATCCAATGAATCGACACCTTGGTGCCTGGGCTTGCCTTCTGCTGCACCAACAGCTGAGTGAGCCACTTCTCCTGCATTTTCGAGCCTCGCGACAAGCCGTTCCTGTAGTTCCTCTACAGAAGTGACTCCACTGCGAACATCGTCCTGAAGAGATCGTAGAGCTTTTGGAATGCATAGCGCCTTCGCTCGCTCAACAGCGGACAAATAGCGATTCCTACTACTAATGGCTAGGCCGTCCGGATCCCGAATAATCTCACCGGACAGCACCTCAACTGGCAAATTGAGATCTTTGACCATCGCTTGGATCACCAGCAGCTGTTGATAATCTTTCTGACCGAAAACCCCGACGTCACAAGGCAGACACTGAAACAGCTTCAACACGATGGTGCAGACTCCTCCAAAATGTTCCGGCCGAAAACAGCCTTCAAATCTTTCCGCCACACGAGGAGGGCTAACTGACGTGGTACAACCCTCGGGGTACATACTACTCACCTCGGGAACAAAAACGGCATCCGTTCCCAGAGATTCCAATCTCACGAGGTCCTCCGTCAGCGTTCGCGGGTATTTTTCTAAATCCTCTCCCGGAGCAAACTGTGTCGGATTCACAAAAATGGTCGCAACCACAAGATCACACTTGTTTTTTCCGATTTCAACCAAAGAGAGGTGCCCATCGTGAAGTGCCCCCATGGTGGGAACCACAGCCACCGTTTCTCCAGTACGTTGCCTCTCGATAACGTATCGTCGTGCTGATTCTGGGTCGCTCAGAATCTCCATATACTCTACCTCATCAGCAAATAAACATCTTCAATAACTATTCCCACTTTTGTTTCAATCCAACGCAAAGCTTCAGTCCGTTGTTGACGCTTCCAACACATCCTCTTCAACGAAAATGGGTAAAGCAGGGCTGAAGGTAACCGCGACCGCAATGGCATCACTGGGCCTCGCATCGATCTCTGTCACTTGCCCATCTGCACTTTGAAGGATCAGCTTTGCAAAGTAGGTCCCGTTTTCGTATTGGCTGATCTGAAGGCGATCGACTCTAGCACCAAAGGATTCAGCGACACTCACGATCAGATCATGTGTTAAGGGCCGTGGATTTTCAAATCCTTCGCTGACACGCCGATCGATATTCGTTGCTTCGAAAATACCGATCAAGATGGGAAATTCTCGATGTCCATTAACTTCCTTCAGGTAGATCACCTGATTCTCCGTCAATTCAGAAATGATGATTCGAGTTAATCGAGTTTCAACAGCCATCGAAACAATCCAACATCTAAGGTTTACTGACCGGGAGCGAGCTCCGAAGTATATCGCGAGAAGGAAAAGGAACAAAGCGTATGGATAGGTGCATTCACCCTCCACAACCTCATATTTTCAACCGAGGCAAGAATCGATCATTCGCGTTCCCACCGAAAAAGAGTAACCGCTAGCGGCGGCATCACCAGAGAAACGCTATCGGGTTGACCATGTTGCTCCTCACCCAAAGTATTGGCACCTGGATAGTTCCCAATGTTCAAGCCGTCATAGATTTCACTATCGCTATTGAAGATCTCCCTCCAAAATCCGCTTTTTGGCACACCCACTCGATAGTCATACCGCACCACCGGCGTAAAATTGCAGCAGACAAGAATGGGCTCCGCTTCACTCTCTGGTTTACGGAGAAACGCAAGGGTCGAATCTTCGGCATTCTGGCAATCCACCCACTCAAACCCCTCTTGGTGAAAATCAAGCTCGTGTAGAGCAGGATTCTCCACGACCAGCCGATTGAGATCAGAAACCATCTGCTGCATCCCTCGATGGGATTCAAACTCCAAAAGTTCCCATTGAGGGCCATGGTCATGGTTCCATTCATTCCATTGGGCAAATTCATTTCCCATGAACAGGAGTTTTTTACCCGGATGAGTCCACATGTAAGCATACATCAAGCGTAGATTTGCAAATTTCTGCCATAGATCCCCCGGCATTTGCGCGATCAAAGACCCTTTTCCATGGACAACCTCATCGTGCGAAAGAGGAAGCACAAAATTTTCCGTAAAGGCATAAATCAAGCTGAATGTGAGCTCATTTTGGTGATGACTTCGATGAATCGGCTCCCGATGCATATACGTGAGGGAATCATTCATCCACCCCATATTCCATTTGCAACTGAATCCCAGTCCACCCTCAGCCACACCCTTTGATACACCAGGCCATGCGGTTGATTCTTCCGCAATCGTCAGCACTCCCGGACAGTAATTCGAGATAGCTGAATTCGCTTCTCGCAGGAACTCAATCGCTTCTAAATTCTCACGCCCGCCATATTCGTTGGGTATCCATTCATCTGCTGGCCTGCTGTAATCCAAATAGAGCATCGAAGCAACTGCATCCACCCGCAGCCCATCAACGTGATATCGGTCGAGCCAGAACAGAGCATTAGAAACTAAAAAATTACGAACTTCGTTTCGCCCATAATTGAAGATGAGCGTTCCCCAATCCGGGTGCTCGCCTCGTCTTGAATCTTCATGTTCATACAACGCCGTGCCATCAAATCGGGCCAAACCATGCTGATCTTTCGGAAAGTGCGCGGGCACCCAATCGATGATGACTCCAATGCCCTGCCGATGAAGGTAATTCACAAAGTACATGAAACCATCCGGACTCCCATGTCTCGCGGTGGGCGCAAAATATCCCACCGTTTGGTACCCCCAAGATCCCGTGAACGGGTGCTCGCTCACAGGCATCAATTCAACGTGGGTGAAATTCATTCTGTGACAATAGTCCGCCAATTCGCTGGCGAGGTAGGGATAGTCGAGCCACCCGTTTTCAAAACCCTTCCCCTTCTTCCAGCTACCAAGATGTAATTCATAGATATTCATGGGTGACTTGAGTGGGTCCCTGGTCGCACGGTCTTCCAACCAATCCTTATCAGTCCAACTGAACTGCGATAAATCAGCTATGACCGATGCATTTCGTGGTGGCAGTTCGGCCGCGAAACCAAAAGGATCGCTCTTGTCACACCACTCACCATGACAATCCTGGATCCGAAATTTGTACCGATCACCCGATCTGGCCTTGGGGATCCGCAATTCCCATACACCGAGATCGCTCAATTGATAAGCATTAGATTGACTTCCATCCCAGTCATTGAAATCACCAACGACTTGCACCTGACGCGCGTTAGGCGCCCAAACGGAAAAGTGAACAGCGGGTTGCCCGTCATGTTGGATGACTTGAGCGCCTAATTTCTCATACAAGCGATGATGCTGACCTTCGCCGATTAAATGACGATCTAATTCGCTAAAAACGGTCGGAAACGATTGAGAAGAGTCCATGTCTATAACCACTTGTTCTCTGAGCTTTGATGTTCAGTCATCAAAAGGTTACCCGACTGGACACATTTTATGGAGGGAGTGCTTCCTCAGGCTTTGGTACTAAACATAGTGGGTTTTCCAGTCTGAAAACCACCTCGTTTTCCGTTTACCTCCGCGGCGATTGTGATTAGATCCCAAGTCCCGGACACCCGCGTAAAGCAGAAGAAGCCACGTAGGACGCCTGCTCTATCGTAACCTGCCCGGTGTCTCTCCAAAGCTGCAATTCGGTTCAAATCCAAGTGAATTCATAAAGGAGCAGACACTTTCC
>JAYYHM010000058.1:0-7723 GCA_036148415.1 Planctomycetota bacterium | reverse complement strand
AAAGAAAAATTAGGTTAAGCCAAGATGGTCACTGGGTCGCAGTTTTTGACAATTTTGGCGTTCAGTGGTGCGATCTTTTCAACCCAACAAAAAAAATTCCCCGTGTGGATTTTGCCAATGGAATTCTCACAGCCGGATTTGCATATCTGCAAGATCTGATCTGGGTGATTGAAAGGGATGGAACGATAAAGCTTCTTGAGCCTGCGTCAGGGCAGATTGTTCGCAGTTTGCCGGATAAGGTAGAGCCCGCTGATTATCGAGCCATCGCAGCTAAAGATTTTATCTTAGGTGTTGCTGAGGGCAGCATGACTGTCTTTTCAACTCGTCGATTTCAATCTCCGCCTCAGGAATACCGCGGTGACGCGATTACTGATGCGGAAGTGAATCAGACCGATTTCTCATGGCCTGGTTTGCAAGGTAGAAGAATTAATATATCCCGCAATGATCGAGGGGATGCTTTTCTTCTGATTCCCCTCAAGAAGTATATGCAGGTATTTGAAATTGGATCTGGGCGTTGGAGTCATCGGCGTCTATGGGAGGGGAATCAATATTTGAGAGCTTTTGAGACATGGAGTGATTCACAATCCGAACCCATCATGCGTCATTCGAGTCAGTCGAGGCGGATCGCACTGAGTCGCGACGCAGACGTTTTGGTCTGGAAGCTGGGGCCTCCTGGTGAACTCATGAGGTCGCAAGATCCTGTCGAGCTCCGCGGACAGCTGCGTGATCAGGTTACCGATATGCAATTCTCTGCGGACGGAAATATTCTTGCAGTGGGCTATGTTTCGGGTCGGGTCAATATTTGGTTTGCAGACGCAAATGAAACTAATAGCCGGCCCCTTACCATCAACTGGGCGTCTAAAGCGATCGATAAACTAGATTTCATTGGTGAAAGCTCAGTCTTGTTGGTATCCAGTGGATCCAAGCTTATTCAGATCCCGCTTGAACTCCGAGACTTAGGCCGGACAATCACGGACGTTTTCAATCTTGAAAACCGTGGCAGCCTTAGACAGGCAAGGAAGAGGAATCCAAACTTGCTCCAAGGAGGGCCTTTACCCAATTAAATCAATCTGAACGGTTATTCGATGATCGATAAATATCGTGCTGGTACAGAAATCGAGTGAGTGCGAATCGAATTCCATCTTGATACACTAAGCACGAGTCTAACCCGAACTCCTGATTGTCAGCTTTGACTGTCTCAATTGGAGTCTGTTTACTCGTGATGGAGTTCGGTTAAAGACAGGCCTCCATTTCTCGAGTCAGTAGTGCGGGACGACAAGTTCAGTACACATCGAGATTGAATGGAATGAACTTATTGATGGATCAATTTTCGATCGGAGTGAATCATCAATGGATGCAAAATTGATTGAGCGTGCGAAGCAAGGTGATGAGGAAGCTTTTCGAGAATTGCTCTTGAAACAGATCCCGAGCCTTGAGGCGATGATTCAAGCTAAATTGAATCCAGCGAATCGAGCAGTTGTGGATGTGGACGACATTTTACAGGAATCATTAGTCGCTATCCATCGTTCGCTACCGAGCGGCGAATTCGAGGATGAAGTGTCATTCAATGCATGGTGCCGGAGGATTACAGAAAATCGCCTGTTGGATGCCGTTAGGCAGCAGTCACGAAAGAAACGAGGAGGGGATCGGCGACGGATCGTCGACAAATCTTCGCAGGATGAGCGAGTGATGGATGCGATTCCAGCTAAGGGGACACGTGCGAGTGTTCGAGTCAGAAGGGAAGAGGCGGCACAGGAAGTCAATCAAGCGATCGGTGAACTGCCTACCGCTCAACGCGAAGCAACTAAACTGAAGTATCACGATGGTCGCAGTAATCAATCTATCGCAATTATTCTTGAGAAAAGCACGCAGGCGGTTGAAGGTTTGTTAAAGCGAGCAAAGAAACAACTCTTCGGTTTGCTTGGTGGAGGTGAAGACCAAAAAAAGAATGAGTGATTTTGTGTAAAAGGTGGATTCTTACCGATTCTGTTAGGTCCCTCATGGATCGATTTTTTTGGCATTCACTTGTTCGCGGTCTTTTTTTAGTAAGCCATTGATCAAGATGAATCTACTTGATCCATCCGTGTGATGATTGATCTCGACATTGTCCTCGTCGTTGGGGTACTACTGAAGGTCCCGGTGTAGGTATCCATGATGAACTGCTATTCGTTCCGAGCCAAGATTGATCATGCCACGATTTCTTGTCATCCACAGTGATGATCCTTCACTTGGCCGTGGAAGCCGCGGTCAAACCCTTGCAAGCTTTCTGCGTTGTTTCGCAGGTTATCGCAACGTTCGCGAATTGGCATCTTCAGAATTGAGCCGTCGAAGATCAGAGACTGCTGAATATGTCTTTATCGGAGTCCCCACTCGCTTAAAGCCAGAACAACTGAGTCTACTTAGGGCTTCCCAAATTATTCTTTTTGACTACACAGATGCTCCAGACACAAACTGGGGAGCATCAGATTCATCCTTCCTGCTCTCCCTGACGAATCGTTATTTCAAAACATGTGTGGAACCCCAGTGGGATCCAAGCATTCACTGGGGTTGCCTGCCAGCGCAGACCTGTTGGAAATTGACTCTTGAGTTATGGAAGCGATCGGTTCGCGAGTTGTGTGGCGGATGCAAGATTCCAAAAAAGGAGGTGGATATTGGATTGAGTGGAGGATCTGATAGCTTTCAGCGAAAGCTTGGCTATAAGACGGTTCTTTATCCACAGCATCTCAAGTGGATGAAAGAATTAGCCTGCCAAAACCGCTGGACGAAGTGGGGTGGGATTTGCGTGGACAAAAAGGGGCTCGCCGATCTACAAGATCAATATGGTGATGTTTCAGATATTGTTTCCAAGCGATCATCTCTTTTCACTTACCGGAAACTCTTCCAAAAAATGAGCGCGTCTAGGGTCATGCTGGCACCGGCGGGACGTTCAAGATGGACACCTCGTCTTTACGAAGTCGTCTACGCCAGATCGATGATTCTTTCAACAGATCTCAGTGAGTCACGATTGTTGATTCCACAACCCGTTCATAATCTGATTTATGTGGAAGATCACAAGCCACTCTCGCACTATGTTCCCGTTGCACAGTCCCTCTTCAATGAAAACCCAGACTGTGTTCTGGATGCAGAACGCGAACTGGAGCGTTACTTACGCTTTGGTCAGTATAGCCGCCGGCGACCTAGGGTCTGGGAAAGATTCGAAGAGGAATTAATCGGTGTCTCGTTTTCGCAAGCTGCGACACGGCGATACTCTGCTTGATTAGGCCTGGAGTTTAATTTGTCTATTTCATACGCGGATTGAGGAAGTATTCTTCGGTGGTCTGACTCGAATGAGAGAGCATGCTGCTCAGCTCAGTCAGTTTCTGGAGGTACCGCTATGGGACGCAACCTAGTTGGCTGAGGAGAAGACGCTTGTGACTGAATAGTAATCAACCTGTTAGTTCCACCGCATTGAGACGTCCAAAACCGCTACGCGACGCAGATTGATATTTAAGTCGTTTCAGCTCGTAGAGTAAGCTCTGTGCAGGAGCTCGAGTTTGGCTAACAGGTATTGAGTGCGTATTTCGGTCGGAGGCTTGGCGATGCATTTTGTGGTGATAGGTGGTAGTGGCTTTATCGGCCGAGAAATTGTCAATGAAATCGATCGTCGCGGACAGCGCGTGACCGTAGTCGGCCGGCAGAGTTGTGATCTGTATGATCGTGACAGTCTTGCAAGGCATCTCAGCATGATTTCACCGGATGCCGTGATCAATGCGGCTGGTTATGTTGGACGCCCAAACGTAGATGCCTGTGAATCAAACAAATCAGAATGCTTAGCAGCCAATTCGGTCCTGCCTGGAGTCGTTGCATCAGCTTGCCAAATGAATGCTCTACCGTTGGGTCATGTATCTTCTGGTTGCATTTATTCCAATGCTAGCTCAAATTCCTCATCTTTTTCGGAGTCAGACACTCCAAATTTTACCTTTCGAAACGGACCTTGCAGCTTTTATTCAGGGACGAAGGCGCTCGGCGAAGAGATACTTCGTGATTACCAAGATTGCTATATATGGAGAATTCGCATCCCTTTTTCCAATCGTGATTGCCAAAAAAATTACCTGACAAAATTGATGAAGTATGATCGACTTTTGGAAGCGACCAATAGCCTTTCAAACCTTGATGAATTCGTTTCAGCTACCTTGGATTGTTTTCAAAAACAGGTTCCATTTGGCACATACAACCTGACCAATCCAGGTGCAATTAGTACGATGGAGGTAGTGGACCTAATCCGACAAACTGGGGTCATGAATCGTGAATTTAAGTTTTTTCGATCCGAACAAGAGTTCATGAGTCTTGCAGCAAAAACCCCTCGGTCGAATTGCGTACTCGATACTAGTAAGGCATCAGATGCTGGCTTGGTGATGAGTCCCATTCGAGAGTCCCTGAAGAAAGCACTGAAGACTTGGTTCACCCAAGAACCTGGATCCAGTTCCTTGCAATTTCCAGTGGCTGCATGATCGATGGGCGAGTGCCGAGTTAGTTAAAATGCGTTCAGCACTCAACAAATGGGGTACATCATCTTGCCTTTTGATATGGAAGATGCGTGAGTCTTCTTAAAACTACCTGTATTATTGACACCTACAATCACGAGCGATTTGTTTGTGATGCGATCGAGAGTGCATTGACGCAGACCTTGCCATTCGATGAAATCCTTGTGATCGATGATGCGTCAACAGATAAATCCAGAAGTATTTTGAAGGAACGCTATGGGGATCACGAAAGAGTCGATCTGATCTTTCGATCGAGTAATGGTGGACAGCTCGCTTGCATACAATCTGGTGTCCTTGCGTCCACCGGGGATATCTGTTGCTTTCTTGATGGGGATGACCGGCTTCATTCCAATTACCTAGAACGGCTGCTGCCTCATTACCAGAGTCATCGTAATTGCATGTGTGCTTTCGTGAGTTGCGAGGAGTTTAACTACCCGATCCGAAGACCTTTCTCTCGGCCAGGGAATCAAATTGCCGGTTTCTCAGTGGGTATCACATTACTGGGGAATACCTTCATCGGTGCGCCAACGTCTTGCCTATCTTTCCGTCGGGAAATCTTGCAAAAGATGTTCCCCTACCCGTTGGTAAGCGACTGGGTAATACGAGCCGATGATTATTTAATTGGCGTCTCATCCATTCTTGGTGCACGTAAATATTATGTCGATGAACAACTCGTGAGTTTCCGCTGGCACGATCAAAATAATAGCTGGACTTGTAAGGAAAAACTCGCAACCTACCGTAGGCGATTATCTCTGAACCGACTCAGGTGCTATTGTGTATCTTCCTTGGGAATGGATACTGAGTCGCTTTATGAAGACTTGCATCGAGAATTCGAAACTTGGGTAAATCCAAGTTGGAAGCTCCTCAGTTGGTATGCCCGGACCATTCTTCAGAGTAGGCGAAATCTCTCGAGGAAAATGTCGCAAATTGCGTCTCTGATTAAGCACAAGATACGCACGCAACTTCATCCGAATGAATCAGAAGCCGGTTCAGAACATTACTGTACATTGCTTTCCGATGATGACGAGTGAGCAATGATTGCAGATCATTTAGCGAACGCACCATTAAAAGCATATTTGTCATTACATCAATCCCGTGGTTGATGTTCGCAGTCGGTAATAACAATCAGCAAGCGGTTACCGGCGAACCTTAACGATGCCTGTGACCTGGAAGGATTCTACTAATCGCTTTGCATGCCATCCCTGCGCGTACGCCGGAAAAGCTACCTTGTAATTACCGGGAGGTAGGTCGGGATTGTCAACAGGGAAGTAGGCAAATCGGACACGGCTTGACTCCGTTACCGGAGCGCCGCGATTGATGACATGCCGATCGTTGATCTGGCCACGTAAGACAATTTGTTGCTTATCACCACCTGAGGATTCTCCGATTACGGTGATGTTGCTGTAATCACCTTTGGCATACCAGCCGGCGGCTTCGGGACTTGCTGCATCGGATTCGATTACTGTGACACCGTCAATGGGAACGTAGTAGTAAACCCCACTGCTACCTTGCATGACTTCCTTGGCATAGTCTTTGCTCAGGTTACCGAGTGGAAGTCGTTCGCGACTCAAGAATTTCCGTGTGTCTCCAAGTTTTCTGAATTCGATTCCCTCGCCTGATTCGTTGGTAACCATTGCCTGATAGTATGCACCATCCTTCCTTCGGTAGACTTTGGCTGCTTCAAATTTCACACCGGGCTCGAAGTCGATCACCTCGCCGTAATAATTTTCCATCGCTTCGCGTAATTTTTCTCTTGTGGGATACCCGCTGGCAATCAGGACTTTTTCCATATCACGCAACCTCAATGCGGCACTAGTGAATCCATTATTCTTACCTACAACAACAGGTGGAGGAAGCTTTCCTTTGGGTGGTTCAATCTCTCGTACGTGTAAATCTGTGAGCGTATCACCTTCAAAGACGATCCGAGTTTGACTGTATTGAATGGATGACGGAAGGTTAATGTGAAATTGATTCATCTTCGCCGGATCAAGTCGTTCATCATGAAGTGGGAAACGGTAGATGCGACCCTGTCGGTCGGTAACTTCCAAAGCACAGCGAGATTGAGCGAGTGCTGGATCAGAATTGAGAATAGTTTCAGGGGAAAATAGATTTCCCCAGTTTCCATACAGTGCTGGATAGATAAATGACTCATTGTCGCTCGGTTGTACCGGATCGTAGATACCCAATAGTGTCATCACGGGAACACCCACACGATCGGGTTTCGGTGAACCGACTTCGGATATCACCATCTCCTGCTTTTCGGCGTTCCATTTGCGATAGCCTGTTGGACTACTGGGGTCGAGAATACCTGATTCCCTACCGACTTTTTCTTGAATCATATTGAGAGAGAATGGAGTATGAAGCGTGAAGCGACTTACCGTACCCATCGGTTTGCCACCCGCCATCGCGTCATGACCAAACGTATAAGGGAAGCTCTCCTCCGAGTTGGTTTTGCCATTCCATGCAATGTTCCCGATGAAGCGATTTTTAAAGAGGTTGTATCCCCACGCGCCATTTCGCGAGTGTGCACTGAGGTCCTTACCACCTGGGTAGTGCGGTAATCCATGATCATGTCCGTACTCATGTGAGAATTCATTACCAATCGTACTCATCAGGGTGAGTTGACCTCCACCACCGCTAAGCCCATGGCGTACTGTCACGGGTCTCTCGTTTCCCTGAGCATCTTTTTCGGTGTAGACACCTGCACTGGTATGCACGGTGGTCTGGCGAAACGGGCGCGGTTGTTTCTCCGTGCCTCCGATGGTGGATGGGATACCGATATTTGCGTAGTTGATGCCGGTTGACACCATGCCTTTCGCAATCTCCTGCCGCATGTCTCCTTTGTAAACTCCTGCTCCCTCAAAGCTGCTCCGTTCGGTGTATACATTTCCATTGGGAAGCACGACCTTGGGGAAATGAATTGGGAGGTAACCCGCGACCGTAAACTTCGCGATTGGCACCATCTGAAAATAATCGAGAGCGAGTTCAGGAGCTTGGTACTGATTGGGGTTGATCCATAGGTTTGGTTGAATTTCCGACGGGGGTAGTAACATGCCAATTTCTACATGTTGTGTAACGAGTTCGATCGGAGGTCCAAATGCGAAATCGGTTGCCGATATAGTCCCGGTTCTTCGAGTTGAATCCCTCACCGAAAGTTCAAGGCCCGCGTGCATCCACTGCCAAGGAATCCGTCCCGACCA
>JAYYHM010000057.1:0-6475 GCA_036148415.1 Planctomycetota bacterium | reverse complement strand
GTCTAAGAGGGTTTAATAGTTTTGATTATTTTGAAGTCGATACCTCGAATGGATCCAAGTCGGCTTTGGGTGACATGGATATGTCATTCCTCGGGGGTCAGCAAGATAACAATGGTGACTTCTCAGATTCTTCCGATGCCTTTGATGTAACCGCGCTGACCATAAGAAATATCGCATCTGGGCAGCCAGAGGAAGGATTTGTAGTTGGCCGACGTACTGGCACAGATGGAACGCCCGCGTACCGCGATAACATTTTGTTCGAGTTCAATCCGCAGGACGGGGTTGTAGCGGGCACGGTCTCTAGCCGTGTCTTTAGTGGTTCTGGTGCTAATAAACCAGAAATTGGTAGAATTGATACCACCGATCGCTCGATTGTCTTCCCGCAGCTAAACACAGTTCTTGGGTTAACCGATGCAACGGCCGTTGGGGTGGACGGAATCAAGAGAGCCTCCATCGGTGATGGTGACCAGTTCACGGTTCGATCGCTAATCGACCAGAGCCAGTCGATCACTTTTGAGTTTGATCAAGGCTATACCCTTGAAGCTCCGCGGGACTTCCTGCTATCGCAAGACGATAGCGTAGTGATCCAAGGTAAGACCTTCCAGTTCACCACGGACAGATATGTAGATTTTGGAACGATCACGGCTTTACTCGCTGCCGATCCGGATCAGACGCCTGCTGGATTACTTAACCAAGCGACGGTAAGTATTGTAGGTGCCAATGGACAAACTTTTGATTTCACTTTTGTCCAAGAATTATCTGAAGAACCCGTCAACACAGAGATTGCTCTTCTGGCGGCAGATGGATCCGACTTGCCATTGGATCAGATTCTGGACGCATTGGCGGAGGCGATCAGTTCCGAAGTTCCTGATGTTGTTGCTGTGCGTGTCAGTGATCGTATCGCGTTTGTTTCGCAGCCTGCATCAATTACCATCACAGGAACTTCTCAGGTCCGAGTGGAAGGTGGCACGGGTGTCGCAGATCCAAGCATCAAAGAGGTTGCAGTTAGTGCTGGGAATCTGTCCGATGGAGAAGCCGCTATCGCAGCGCTCGCGGAGGCTGTGCGAGATGAACTGCGCCTCGTCGTGATCAATGTCGGTACGCAAATGGCAATGCCGGATCTCCGAGACACACCTTCATTTGGATTGGGTGTTCAGGAATCAGATCCTTTTAGGGTGACAGGTGTACCCGGATTGATTGACGAATTCAATCATGAACGGATAGCGCTGTACCCCAACGACACAGCAGAATCGATAGCTATTCGAATTGAACGTACGCTAGCTGAGGTGTCTTTGAGTGGTTCCGCTGCCTTTGCGAACCTACGTGGTGCGCGAATTACAACGCTTGGGCAGAGTCTGGAAATGTCGGGTGTATTCGTCGATTCGATTGAGTCCCCGAATACTGACGCAAATTTGGTGGATGAGGAGAATCTTAGAAGTCGACCAAGCGGATTGTCGTTTGGTGGATCACCAAACGGAGGGGCGGTTACGGGTGTCGAATTGCTGATTGATGCAGTCGATGGCGGACGTGATCTCTACGGGATATCAGCTAATGGTGGTTTGTATCGAGTAGATTCCTCTACTCTTAATGCGGACCCATCGGGGAACAACCCAAGCATTGCGGCGTACGTAAAGGGCTCACAGAGTCTCCAAGGACTGTTGGATTCCATAGGCCCAGGTGTGTCCTTCACCGGTTTGCGGGCCGGTCCGATGTTCGTCGAGGACGGTGCCTACAGGCAGGTGTTGTTTGGAACGACGTCGAATGGGCAAATGCACGCGTTCACCAACGAAGGTGATTTGCTTACCGTCTTTGCCAATGGACGCGCATCAGTCGACACGGGGGTGGTTGGAGTAACCGGTATCGATTTCAGCACGCTCGACTATAACCTTTGGCACGTCACGGAAAATCGGGGAAATGATCTTGGGCATGGTATCTCGAGTACCTTCAATGGTTCCCGAGGCAATGAAGCCGGTGGAAGCAGTTTGGCTTTCAGTTACCTTCGGTCAGACTTTATCGATCAGTATCAGGATGCTTCGCTCACTGGCGAGGCACCCAATGCGAATGCAACCTACAACTTCCCGGCAGGAGCAAAGGGCGCGGTCGCAAGTAATGCATTCAGTTTGGCGGGTTATTCGCCAGAAGATCAACCTGTCCTCTACTTCAACTATTTCTCTGAAACTGAATCGTTGGATGGACTGGACGCATTGCGCGTTTATGTAGCGACTGAGGACGGGGTCGAACATTTAGTTGCTACGAATAATCGTGCAACTGGAAGTGACGTGAACGATGATGAATTTGATGATCCAGACACAGCATTGTTCCCCGCATATGAAGATGAGATTGATGCGGAAGTTCAGCCGATCTTTGATGGAACAGAGATGGCGAATGCTACTTGGAGACAAGTACGTGTGCCACTGGAGAGTTTCGCGGGACAAGCTAATCTTACCCTGCGTATTGAATTTTCAACTTCTGGAACGACAAGGACCACCACGGATTCAATGAGGATCGTTAGTGGTTCAGCTTTGGCCGAGAAACCGAATCTAATTTTCGCTGCCGAGAACAGTGAAGGTAATTCGGAAGGTTTCGCTCTCCGGCTTGCGGATGTTGCGGTAATGCCATCGGGCGAGCAGTTAGTGGATTGGCTGGCCACTGGTCAAGAAGCAACGATTCAGATTAATGAGACTGAATATCGTTTCGACAGTATTGGGATTAGTATTTTTGATACTGTTGATTCTGTGACTAGCCCGCGAGCTTCGGGTGTTATCTCCTATCCGAAAGATCTTGCGGAGATGACTTCCTCCGAAGTTGCTTCTTTTGTTTCAAGCACGATTGATGCCAACCCACCACTTGTTCTCTCTGGAGCGAATCTAGAATCTTCTGATCAATACGGCGGTGTGACTAGAGGTACCATCGGATTGTCTTGGTCAGATGAAGCATTACAGAAACTCGATGATTACAGCTGGCGGGCTACTCGAATCCCTGAAAGTCGATTCAGCAAGAACTACGAGCTAACCGGTAGTTTTGACCATCGAAACGATGTGGACTTGGTTCGTGTTGAACTGAAAGATGGTGATCAGGTAGTGGTCAATCTTGCTGGGTCGGATCCGGCGAATTCAATTCCAGATGCGCAGGTCAGTTTCTACACTGAGACCGGTGAAGAAGTTCCTGATCAGTTGGTTCAGCTTGTCACTGATGGAGTGTCAATTACTGCTACCTTCACGACTGCAGAGAGCGGTACTTTCTTTGCCGCACTCGCTCGCGGGTTTGATGATGGTTTTGAGTATCACCCATTGAGAGTGCCCGGCTCCTCACAGGGTCCTTCCAATTTCACCTACTTGCCCGAAAGTGCTAGTCCGAGCTACGTAGCAGATATCACTATTCAAAAACCTTCCAGTTTTGAAACCTTCGGGCCCACTGTGGAATTCTTTGGCGGTCATGAAACCCTCGCAACGACTCCGCAATCCGGTTTGTTCGTGATTGAGACGAATCCTGAGCTACCCGATTCGACCAATATTGATATCAGTCGAGGATGGTCTGCTGAGGAAGTAGCCAATGTGGTTCAGGATGCTCTGGCTTCCCGCTTTTCACGGGGCGATCGATCGCACGTGCCCGTCGATGGTCCTTATCTCACAGCACCGGGCTTAACGATTTTGGATGCGGGTCCATTCGCAGATGAAGCAGATCGATTCGTTACGGACACCAATTATCGAGGTGGGCTTGCAAATAACGCATTCGAGGGCGTGTATCTCGATGACTTCGTAATTGGATTTGCTGAACGTGGTGAATTGGTAACCAATGCTACCAGCGTACAACCCGATGAGTCGTTTGTTAGCAATGGCAGCTTGACTCTGACTAACCCGGTAGAGTTCACTCAAACGACCGACAAGGGTCCCTATCAATTCGAAATTAGGGATGGAAGTGAATACGTTTCTAGCGGTACTGCCTCATCCTCCTCGATTGAAATACAGCGGTTTGAAGCTTCACCCGTCGTGATTCCAATTCAGGGTGAGCCTTACGGAGTTGCCAATTTGTCAATTCCTTTGAGTGAAATCATTCCCTCAAGTCAGAGGCCACCGTTTCAAATTTACGATTTACCAACGGTGAATGTTCAGTTGGATTCAGCTTCTGGTCTGCCTATCACTTCGGTAGCCACTGGCCAGTTCGAGGTCTTCCTTCAAGATGGTACGGTCGTGCCATTGATTCCTCTCGATGGTGGATTTACACCGATTGTCACGGCTTCATCCATCACTCCGAGTGACACAAGATTCCGAACATTCGGGACAAACGATCGTCTCTCTTCGGGAATCTCAATTCAAACGAAGGCTGCAGCTGATATCGTAGATGGCTCTTCCTTCACGATCTTTGGTGACAGTGGTGCGGTGAAATTTGAGTACGATATCACCCCGTTCGACGCCGCATCGGACGGTGTTGATGATCAAAATGCAATTGTGATTCCCATTGGCCAATTGGACACCAATTTTGAGGTTGCGGTGAAAACCATTGCTGCAATTAATCAGCCAAGCGTCCAAGATCAACTCGGTTCAGTCAGTGCAAATTCGAATTATTCATCTTCGAACCTAGCTTCGGATGCGTTCGGAAATGGAAGGATTGTTCTGTTTGGTAACGTTGCGGTTGCCGAGAGCGGCGAACCCTTCCTATCACTTGAGACAAATGAGTTTCGCGGAGACCAAAACCGCGATCGTACCCAGCAGGGCGTGATCATCGTTGAGAATAGCGGCTTTATCTTCAATGAAGCCCACGGTGTTTCGATTATCCGTGATGCGGAATATCGTGGCGTCTCCGACTCGAGCAACGATGAGTTCCCAGTTGCTCTAACGTACCCCACTAACCTCTATGAACTGAACACGCAGGGACTGATTCCTGGGGCTGTAGTTCAAAACAACCTTGTCGCTTTTAATAATGATGCTGGAATCTACGTCTCCGGTATCAACGGTGGCGGCGGATCAATCGCTACGCCAGTAGGTTACGATCAAATCGTTAACAACACCCTGATTGGCGGAACGGTTGTGCCGGGTGTGAGCGGTGACGTTCAGATCTATCAAGGCGTAGCCTTCGAATTTGGGGATATTGCATTTGCCGATACGGTTGTAACTGCGGAGAGCAACCTCGGCGATGATGTTGATTCTGAGTTCACCAACCTCCAAGCTGCCTTGGATGGTCCCGATGCAAATGGAAGGGGAACCGAACCTGTCGACGGAACGACGACGGTTTCATTGGGAACCGGCGGAACGCTTGTTCTTCAGTTCGTCGATAATCTTCTGACTGGTAACGATAATAATGTGGCCGACTTGGCAGTTTTCGAAACCGGCGCGAGCGAAGCGGTTCTGGTTGAGATCAGTCGTGATGGGGTCACCTATTTCGAGGTAGGTCTCGCCAGCGCATCGTCACCCTTTATTGACATTGATTCGTTCGGATTCAGTTCGAAAGATCGCTTCGCCTTTGTGAAGCTCACTGATCTGGATGTTCCTTTCGATGATCCGACTGTCGCCTTTGGTCCTGCTGGAGCGGATATCGATGCAGTGGGAGCTCTATCTGCCGTTCCTGTTGATATCTTCGCTCCAGCGAGTGAGGGAGTGGTCGTAGAGAATAATGCGGGACCCATTTTGCTTAACAATCTGGTCGCCAACTTTGATCTCGGTATCAACATTGCTGATGTCGATCCTGATCCCAACGTGATCAGCAATGAGCTGTCCAAATCACGTACGGTTATCGGTGGATCAGCCTATTACCGGAACGTCGCAAACGCTAACGGCACGGAGGAATCGGATCTCGGCGTTTTGAACATGGTGATTAATGACAGTCAACCGATGTTCGTGGGTCCAACCAATCTGTTATTCGGGCCGTTGTTCAATATTCCAACGGTGGATAGTGCAATCGATTCGGTCGAAGATCGGGCATCGCTTGCAACCGTAAGGCAAGCCATTGGGATCAACCCTGTTCCCGTTCTGGCTCCACCCGTCGATGGTAGCGGGCAGCTTCGCGTGGACGACCCGAATGTGTCGTCACCACTTGGGCAAGGTCAAAATGCATTCAAGGATCGTGGAGCGTTCGAACGCACCGATGTGCTGGGGCCTCGGGTTACCCTCGTTCAGCCAAGGGCCCTAGATCTTCAGCAAGATGCCGGGCAAGTCGTTTCCGCTGGTCGGATCTTTGATGCTTTTGAGATTCAACTTATCGATGGCCTTGTTCCTGCAGATCCGTCCTCCGGAGTGGGAGTCGATGACGCCTCGGTGAATGATGGAGCGTTGATCAAGCTAACCAAAACTTTCTCGGACGAGAGGCTGCCTCAGCTACTGCGAGAGAATGTTGATTATCGGTATGCGTACGATCCCGCACGCAACATCATTCGCCTCACTCCGATAGCTGGTATCTGGGAGGATAATGCCGTTTACACGATTGAAATGTTGGGTCAGGAGACCGGCATCATTCGCGGGCAAGACGGCGTTACCTATGG
>JAYYHM010000056.1:0-4949 GCA_036148415.1 Planctomycetota bacterium | reverse complement strand
GATGTAGGGCAAGCAAATATCTGGGGCGAAAATGGAAAGAAAGCAGCTACACCTGCCGGTCCACGGGGAGGATTTTTTTATCCCCCGAGTTACGTCAACATGGTCCAGCGTTGCCAGACTTGGCATCTTCCCGATCCTTATGATGCGACTCCCATCGAACGCGGAATCGGTGTTTATTACACACGTTTGAGAGTCGGTGGAATTGACTTTGCGATTCTTGAGGATCGAAAGTTTAAAAGTGGTCCCGAGGGTAAGATTCCAAAGATGGGGCCTCGCCCAGATCACATTAATGATCCTAATTATGATCGGAAATCTGTTGATATACCTGAGTTGAAATTGCTGGGTGACCGACAATTAAGTTTTCTTGATAACTGGGGTCAGGATTGGGCTGGAGCTGAGATGAAAGCTGTGTTGAGTCAGACAGCTTTCTGCGGAGCGGTCCACTTACACGGTAAGCCCGAAAATCGACTGCTGGCTGATCTGGATTGCAACGGTTGGCCTCAGACCGGAAGAAATCTTGCATTGGAGAAGATCCGAAGTGTTTGGGCTCCACATCTGTGTGGTGATCAGCACCTTGCGGTACTGGTGCAGCATGGCATCAATGGACCAAGTGATGGGCCTTTTGGTTTCACCTCTCCAGCTATCGTCAATACCATTTATGGTCGCTGGTGGCACCCTGCAGATGAGTCAGCTGGACCAAATCCAGTCCCTAACAGTCCATTGGCTTGGACGGGTCAGTATGAAGATGGTCTGGGGAATCCCATTCGAATGATTGCCTACGCAAACCCAACGGACCGTACGGATCAGACCCAGCGGGCTGATGGATACGGCTTAGTCCGATTTCGAAAATCAGATCGATCCATCATCTTTGAATGTTGGCCCCGATTTATCGATGTGACTGCTGAAGATGCAGAACAGTTTCCGGGTTGGCCCGTCAAGATTTCATCAAGAGACAACGATGGAAGAGCGATCGTTGGGTATCTCCCGGAGTTGAAGTTTGCTAACGCACGATCGCCTGTGGTTCGAGTCATACACAATGGCTCGAAGAAGGTCGTCTACACGATTAGAGCTCAAGGGGATACTTTCCGCCCACCGGTTTATGATCCAGGAAGCTACACCATCAGCATCGGTCGCGATCAACCAGGAGAGGTTGTGCTTGACAACATCAGTCCCGCAAAAGCAAAAGATGGAAAGCAACTGCGAGTAGAGTTTTAAGGAACACTCCACCTCAAGGTCTAAGGTCATCAGAGTTTTCAAAACGAAACGATGAATGCCTACGCACGTGGATGGAATTGCTGATGAACGAGTTGCAGTCGTGATTTATCAACGTGCGTGTAAATTTGCGTCGTTTGAATACTGGCATGCCCAAGCATCTCCTGCACTAATCTTAGGTCAGCACCGCCAGCCAATAGATGTGTTGCGAAGCTATGCCGAAGGCTGTGAGGACTGATCTTGGTATGAATGCCAGCGCGACGGGCATATTGTTTCACCAGACGCCACAACTGAATACGGTCAACAGCTCGTCCTGTTCGAGAAAGGAACAATGTCTCTGATTCCGGTGAGCGGCGAGAGGAAAGTGTGCTGCGAAGTTCTTCACAGTAGATCGTAATGGCTCTAATCGCACGCTGCCCAATTGGGACCATTCGTTGTTTGCCGCCCTTCCCTTCACACTGAAGGTGTTTTTCCTCCAATGAAAGGTCCTTCATTCTCAGTGAACACACCTCCGAAGCTCGGCAACCTGTTGCGTAGAGTACCTCTAAAATCGCTACATCACGTTGCCAAAAGGTGTCAGTTTTTCTTGGCGATCTAAGAAATTGATCGACTTGTTTGGGTGATAGAACCTCAGGGATGCGTTGCCAATTTTTCTGTGTTAGAAGGAGGTCTGCAGGATTATCTCGCACCGTACCTTCTAACTGAAGGAAACGGAAGAATGTACGAGTCGCAACAATGTTTCTAGACACCGAGGTGGGAGCGAGCCCACGATCTTGTAGCGATGCAACGTAATCCGAAAGATGATTGACGGTCAGACTGGAGAGTCGGCGTGAGCCAAGCCAACCTAAGAAGCGATTAAGATCATGGTGGTAGGCACTGATTGTATTTTCAGAGAGATGGCACTCACTTCGCAGGTAACTCAGAAAATCTTCACGGAGCGAATCGAACGTACGAGTTGGGTTCGCAGTCGCACCAAGCGATTGAAGTTTCTGGAGTTTAGTGACTCTTTTTGCCACAGATGAATTACCTGTCGAATTGGGTTAGTCTTGCCATGGAAGGCATAAAATACGGGTGTTTGATGCCGAGCATCTTCCGCTCTGACCCATGAAGAATCATACGATGACTACCTGTTCGTGGGCCGTTTATGCCGACAAAAAGGATGTAGTCATCAAAGAGGTAATCTATTATTTATTTTCATCCAGAAAAAGATTCTGAATCGATGGGTGGTGAGTGAAGCTACCGAGCTAAGAGTGTAGGTACCAATCTCTAAATTCGATCGGTTAACCGTCTCAATCTAATTTTTCTCTTCATTTATCTTTTCTCGCGAAAAAAACAAAGGATTCAATTCTGATGAATGTATTGGTTGTTGGAGGTGCAGGATATATTGGCTCCCACGCCGTACGGAAGCTAACGGATGCAGGTCATCATGTTCTAGTGTATGACAATCTTTCGCGGGGACATCGCGAAGCTGTGCCAGAAGGGTTGCTGATTGAGGGTGAATTGACTGATACAGCAACTTTAACACGGGTTCTCACCGAAAATCGGATTGAGGCGGTGATGCACTTTGCCGCATTTGCGTTGGTAAATGAATCCGTGAATGATCCTTCGCTGTATTACCAGAACAATGTCGTTGCAACACTTTCGCTCCTCGAAGCGATGCGTCTGGCTGACGTGAAAAAGTTTGTTTTCAGCAGCACCACAGCTACTTATGGTGAGCCGAATCACGTACCGATTTCTGAAGACACACCACAGAGACCCATCAATCCTTATGGCTTCACCAAATTGGTGATCGAGCAGGCGCTCGCCGACTACGCTGAGGCCTATGGCATGGGATACGCTGCGCTTCGTTATTTCAACGCAGCTGGGGCACACCCGGATGGAACCATCGGAGAGGATCACGACCCAGAAACACACTTGATTCCCATTGTCCTCCAGGTTGCAATGGGCCAACGAGATTCAATCACCATTTTTGGTAACGACTATCAGACGAGTGATGGGACCTGTGTTCGAGACTATGTGCATGTCAATGACTTGGCCGATGCCCATCTCAAAGCCCTCGACAAGATCAGGCCATCAACCGGGATCTGCCTGAATCTTGGGACAGGGCGTGGAACTAGTGTCAGGGAGATTATTGATGCATGTCGGGAAGTGACCGGACATGCTATTCCGGAACAGGTTGGACAGAGACGAGAGGGGGATCCCTCGGAATTGGTTGCTGATGCTACACGGGCTCGAGATCAATTAGGTTGGGAGCCTCAATATGTAGAGGTTTGTTCTATTGTTGAAACCGCATGGCGATGGCATCAGTTGCATCCAAATGGATACGGATCAAAGTAAATCCGTGAGATCAGATTGCGTTCGCTGTAGCCGTCAGGATGATTCAGTTTTCTGCAGTTTTGCAGCTAACAGTGTGTTGTGAAGGAGCATTGCAATCGTGAGTGGCCCTACTCCACCTGGGACAGGTGTGATTGCCGAGGCAACTTTGCAGGCTTCTTCAAAAGCAACGTCCCCTACCAGACGATCTTGCACTCGATTAATCCCAACATCGATAACCACAGCACCAGGCTTAATCATCTCGCCACGAATCATCTCTGGTACCCCAACTGCTGCAATTAAAATATCTGCGGTCTGGCAGATTTCAGTGAGATTGCTAGTTCGACTGTGCGCAATGGTGACGGTAGCGTTGGCAATCTCCCCTCCACAGCTCCCATTTCGCTGCGCCAGCATCATTGCCATGGGTTTGCCGACAATGTCGCTCCGTCCTACCACCACAACATGTTTGCCCGAGGTGGCGAGGTTATACCGATGAAGTAATTGGATGATTCCATGTGGAGTGCATGGAAGGAAACGATGCCTGCCTTGCATCAGCAGGCCAACATTTATCGGTGAGAAAGCATCGACATCTTTTAGTGGGTCGACCGCATCCAGCACTGCTCGTTCATCAAAACCTTTGCCCCCATTGCCTGTGCTCGGTAATGGTAATTGAACGAGAATTCCATTCACGGACTGGGTTGTGTTCAGGTCAGCGATGGTTGCGAGGAGTTCACTCTGTGTTGTGGATGCAGGAAGTCGAAATGTTTTCCCCAATATTCCTGCTTTTTCACAAGCACGCTCTTTATTCCGAACATAGACCTGACTTGCAGGATCTTCGCCAACGAGGATGGCTGCCAGGCAAGGCGGAGCATGACCCGCACTCGTGAATTCCATGACTTCAGCCGCAATTTCTTCACGAATTTCTTGAGCAATCCGTTTTCCATCCAATCGTTCCGCTGTCATGGGAGGGATCCGTTCGTGGGGATTATTGGTTCTGTTGACATCATGAGTAAGAGTGTTTGCCGGATGATACTTGATCCTTTTCGATGATGTTGGCTTAAAGTATCGTTAGCGCAAGCAGTGAGTCGCCGCTGCACCTGCTTACTCCACCCGCTCCTATCGTTGTCATAAGCATGGCATTTGATAAACCCCTTGACGTCACGTTCAACGCTTTTTCTTGGATAGAAAAAAATCCAGAACAGCTGAAATTTATATTTTCAACCCGAGAACACGTCCTAGTTTCCCGTTTCCACGACTCAGATGGTCGCTTCCTCGCCTATCTTGCTGGGATGTAGCATGAGAAGGCAGGTAGAGGCGAAATCCGTTGGTCCCTAGTGAAAATGGGGACGGTGAGACTTCTAGTGGTCCAGGACGTTAAACAGTAAACTTGGGTCCGCACGGAAATGACCGAATAACGGGGCATT
>JAYYHM010000055.1:0-4715 GCA_036148415.1 Planctomycetota bacterium | reverse complement strand
TGGATTTGATCCCGAGAAGATTCTTAATGGACTGCTGCCATGGTTTGGTTGGTTGTTCACCGTACCGGCGCTCATTGGTTTCGTACTGATTTTCATGGCGGCCTCCGTTCTTTTGGCATCGCAGTACGAGACGGTTTATTCAAGACTTCCATCCTTTCAGCAATTTTTCGCAGCGGATCGCTGGTTCATTCTTGCCATTACTATGGGTTTGGTCAAAGTTCTACATGAATTCGGTCACGGTCTGAGTTGCAAGAAGTTTGGTGGAGAGTGTCATGAGATTGGATTCATGTTGCTCGTCTTCACCCCATGTCTGTACTGCAATGTTTCTGACTCTTGGATGCTTCCCAATAAATGGAAGCGGGTTTGGATTGGTGCAGCCGGAATTTATGTTGAAATGTTTCTCGCGTCGATCGCCACGTTCATCTGGTGGTTTACTGAGGAGGGTACAGCGATCAACGATCTGTCTCTCAATATGATGTTTCTCAATGCCGTTAGCACCGTTCTTGTCAACGGAAATCCGCTGCTGCGTTTCGATGGTTATTACATCCTGATGGATGCTCTGGAAATTCCGAATCTTCGGCAAAAGAGCACCGAGGTTCTGAAGCGTGCGTTCCAGAAAACCTGTTTGGGTTTGGAATTAGCCGAAGATCCATTCCTGCCAACTCGTGGGCGGTTCTTTTTCGGAGCATTCACCGTTGCCAGTGTGATTTACCGATGGGTTGTTGTGTTTTCGATCTGTTGGTTTGTAATCAAAGTTCTGGAACCCTACGGTCTTCAGGCAATTGGTCGAATGGTAGCCGTGGTAGGTTTTGCAGGTCTAGTGATACAGCCAATTGTTCAAACTTGGAAGTTTTTTCGTACTCCTGGGAGATTATCCAAAGTGAAGCGAACTCCATTAATGATTTCCCTTGGTGTGCTCGCGGTGATCTTGGCATTCGTCTGTTATGTGCCATTACCCCATCATATCGATTGCGCATTCGAGATACGGCCAAGCGAGGCTGGTCTGGTTTACGCTGGGACTCCCGGTCAGATTGAGTGGACTGTCTCACCCAAGGAATATGTGAACGAGGATGATGCCGTCGCGATCCTCCGGAATCCAGATCTGGAGATCCGTTTAGCAGATCTTCGGGGCCGACAAAAAATTGCCGAAGTCGAGCTCAGGAATCTGTCTTATCGAAGTCGGAATGATGCCGCTTTGAAAGCTCAAATCGACACCCAGGAGGAGTTGCTAGCGGCTATTGAGTTGTTGAGGGAGAAGACAGAGGAGGAAATTAAAGAGCTAACTGTACTGGCGCCTCGTTCCGGATACGTGATTCCGCCGAATGATCGACCTGCTGAGAACACTCCAGATGGACGCTTGCCGACGTGGGTGGGTTCACCCTTAGAACCGCGAAACCGCGGGGCAATGCTCACAGCAGAAGATGTGATTTGCGAGATTGGAAATCCAAAAGCTCTCGAAGCTGTGCTGGTTGTTGATCAGGGCGATGTTCAATTAGTAAAGATAGGTCAGCAAGTGGATATAAAATTAGACGCGGAGAGAGAATCTACCTATCACGGTGCAATCACGGAAAAGTCGAATGAACCGATTGCAGCGACCTCAATGTCGCTAGCAAGTCAAACTGGCGGGGATCTTCAAACAGAAATCGATCCCGCAACAGGCCAAGTCAAACCGCGTAGTATTTCTTATCAAGCCAGAGTGCCGCTTACTGAGGTGGGTTTGACGTTACGTCCTGGATATCGGGGCTCAGCGAAAATACATGTCGATCCCATGTCACTCGGCTCCCGATTATGGCGGGTCATCGCACAAACATTCAATTTCGAAATCTGACCAGCATCCTGCTTGTTCTGCTGAGCACATTAATCCCCAATTTTTGAAAATCCTATCCAAGCTTCTCTTTTGATGGTTATCGCTTTGTGTTAAACACATGGCGTTCGTTTGTGGAGGTATCCTGCGGGTAAGAAACCAGGAAATTTCAATCACGGTTACCTTGGATACACAAACCAACTCAACCTTAATGAAATCGCTTGAGCATTACAGGAGAAAAGTGAATGGCCGAAAGTAAAGATACAGATCCAGCACAGCCCGCTGAGCAGGCTCAAACTCAACAACCTGTTCAGGTCCAAGTCAACGCGGATCACGCAATGGCATCCTACGCCAATTTCTGCCGCGTGACTGGATCGCCAGAAGAGCTGATCGTTGATTTTGGTCTGAACCCGCAGCCGATTGGTGTCCCAAAAGATCCAATTGAGGTAAAGCAAAGAATTATCGTTAATTTCTACACAGCTAAGCGATTACTCGCTGCATTGCAGATGTCGGTTGCTAGACATGAGGCAGTCTTTGGTGTGCTTGAGACTGACATTAACAAACGTGTTCGCCCAGGCCTCAACCAACCCAATCAGCAAGCTCCTGCAAAGGAAGACTGAATTTCAGAGAATTAAGGATCCATGTGACCGTGTGCTCTTCTGAGTGCTCTTTTTTTTTAATTATTTGTTTGCCAGTTTCAGTCGTTAGCGGGGAGGATCCGTGAGATTTATCTCATTAATTAGCATTCTTAGTCTTCCGAGTGCGCGGCGATTGAAATGGAATACCAGTCTAGGAAGGTTAGCCAGATCCGGCTCGCCAGCTTCCAGGGGAAGAGCTTGGGTTTGTTCGAAAGATCCTTTGACAAGAATATCTGAAAATTTTTGCTGGATGCGCTCGAGATGTTCATCAGTCAATTTTGATTTCAATCGAAATACCAACTGATCTTTAACATATCGCATGCTGTGATAGACGCGGTAAAAATTCATGATCTCATGAATTGTCTCATCCACCGAGTTAGTAATCTTGTAAAGATGCACATCTTCAGGGCTGATCATTCCGTTGGCGAGGAGCTGTTTGTCGAAGAAAACTCCAGCATCCTTCCAGTAGCTTCCACCTGGATGATCTAACAGGATCAGCGGTAAGATGGTCTGTTTTCCTGTTTGCATTAAGGTGAGCGTTTCGAGGGCTTCATCGAGGGTTCCGAATCCACCAGGCACGCAAACCACTGCACTGCACTCTTTTACGAACATAAGCTTGCGAGTGAAGAAATACTTCATGGTCACAAGCTTGGAATCGCCGTCAATGTAAGGGTTAGCACCCTGCTCAAATGGGAGCATGATATTGAGTCCCATGGAGGCTTCACGACCAGCACCTCGATGTCCGGCCTCCATGATCCCACCGCCCGCACCCGTGATGACCATCCAGCCATGGCTCGCCATTTTGTTGCCAAGTTCCATTGCGGCTTGATATTCAGGGTGATCTTCTGAGGTGCGAGCTGAACCAAAAATGGTCACCTTTCGCCGTTTACGATAAGGTCGAAAAACTGAGAAAGCGTATCGCAACTCCAGGAGTGTCCGAGAAAGAATCTTCAGATCTCCCCTTGCGGGTTGATCCTCTTCAAGACGCGTAATGGTCTTTTTAAGTGTTTGAAAAAGGTCTTCCGATTTTTCCTCGGAGAGCGGCTCGTTGGCTGGCTGCGGTCGTTCGAGTTCGTCTTCACCAATAGCTTCGATCGGGAGTTCCTCTGGAGCCATAATCGATTCCTTTAGGTTTAGTGGTAAAAAGAACAATTTAGTGCATTGCCGCACCCGCTATGGCCGCACCTTCTCCGGCCGCACTGTCCCGCAGCTGTCGTTTCGAGGATTTTGGTGTGCCCTTCCCAGGCACCGCTGCTGGGAGTTTACTTAGGTCGTCTGAACACCGGAATAGGTTTTCGGATCATTCGGCAGTGGGGGATTCGCTTGCCGTTTCCATTGCCTGATTGGGCTGGATGCGAAGCGCTTTTCCGATGATCACAGCTAACGGAGCAGCCGCGAAACTCAACAGCGCACCCATCTTCACTGAGTCTTGCACGGGGCCAGCCACCTTGAAGGCAGCTACCGAGACAAACAGAGCAACCGTGAAGCCAATCCCTGCAACCATTCCTAGGGTCACAACGTGTCGATAATCCATGCCAGCTGGCTTCTCTAGTTTAAACCCTTTTTCAGCAAGAAGGGTCATTAGAGTAATTCCTAGAGGTTTTCCGATAAGCAGTCCAGCTAGTACTAGCCACGTGCCGGTGCCAACGCTGCTGAAGACTACGCCGGCGTTTGCCAAGCCAAAGAAGCCTAGAAAGAATTCAACAGGCAGTTTCCAGAAGTGCTCAAATTCATTGAGTGTGTCATCACGATGCAGCTCTTGTTTTGCAAAGATGCCAAGGTCCGTATGTGCATGGGGAATGAATGGGATAATTGGAACAAGTCCCAAGGCTGCGTGGATATTAGCTTCATAAAAACTGAACCATGACATCACCCCGGGACCAATCAGATATGCCCAATGTGACTGAATCCGTGCTCGCTTAAAAATCCGAGCGAGGATCATCGCGGCAGCAGTTAACAAGAACCATTTCACTTCTACTGGTGCTTGCGGATAGGCAACCGCCAAGATAATCAGCCCGGCGGCGTCGTCAGCAATCGCTAGTAATAAAAGGAAAGCGATGGCCGGATGTCCGTTACCGAAAATTACCCTCGCAATCAAATAACTAAACGCAATATCCGTTGCGCAGGGAACAGCCCATCCGTCACCAAACACAGAGGTCTGCCCCGTTAACACGCATCCGCCGAGGTAAACCAACGCTGGACCGGCGATGCCACCAAAGGTTGCCAAAAGCGGAGTAGCGGCTTTTCGGGGATTAGAGAGTGCACCACCGGGT
>JAYYHM010000054.1:0-4896 GCA_036148415.1 Planctomycetota bacterium | reverse complement strand
AACGCCTAGCCCAACGCGTTGTCCTGGTACTTGACGGAGATGAAGCGGGGCAAAATCGAGCTGACGAAGTTCTCGAGCTCTTTGTTCATGCTGACGTCGACTTAAGGGTCCTAACGCTTCCCGAAGGCCAAGATCCAGCAGACTACGTAGCACAACACGGAAGGGAAGCGTTAGAGCTCCTCGCTCGAGAGGCTCCCGACGCGTTGGACCATAAACTAGGCCGCCTCACTAATGGAGTGAATCTTCTCGAAGACACACATGCAGTGACGAGTGCTGTTGATACGATGCTGCGAATTGTTGCCAAAGCTCCTGATGGGCTAAAGACCGATCAGTTGCTCATGCGAATGGCCAAGAGGTTTAATTTCAAGCCCGAGCGACTTGAACTTCGACTGAAGGGGCTTCGCGAAGAATCTCAGCGTCGTGAGCGGTATCGAAAGATCGCAGCCCCGGAGAGACCTAGTCAACGCAGCACTCAACTCGATGTCAATCCTCAGTGGAACCGCGTGGGATCTAAAGACGATCACGTAAGATCACCGCAAGACTTCAATGACGCACTGCAACAATCATCAGACCCCGACTCTGCAGCGGATCATTTCAGTCACATCGCAAACCCAAATTTCGCACGTCCAGCACAAGAAAAACTTCGTCCACTGGCAAGTTTAGAGCGTGATCTTTTCGAAACCTTCATCGAGAATCCCGAATTAGCGATCACCGCAGTCGAAGCGATTGATCCTGATTGGTTCGAAACCAATACTGCAAAAATGCTTCTCTCAGCCTATCAGGATCTGGAGTTCGATGGCCATCAACTGGACATCGAATCGGTTTTGCTGCTGGTTGAAAACGAACAGCTCAAGAATCAGTTGGTTACCCTTCAGGAAAGGGTGCACAAGCGAGAAGGGGAGTTACCGCAAACCGCGGAACAACGGTACAACGCGGTGGTGAGCCGACTTCGAGATCTCGCATTTTCAAACGAACAGAGCCGAAAGATAGAACAGCTCGCCTCGGAACTGCTTCCTGAAGACGAAGAGGTCGCGATTCTGGAAGCCATGATTGCACAGGCGAGATCGAAGCACGGCATTGAAGACAGAACAGATAACTAGAAGTCAGGCCAAGCATCTCGAAAGAGAGTCACAAACGAACATTCCAAAAATCCACTTAGTACTAATGCTTTGAGATGACATCAGGAAGTTATCCAAGCGTCTCGCACCCCATCCTCTTCATCCCATACCAAGCGTCCTCGGAGGTAACCCACGCGACCTTAATCGGTGAAACGGATTTCACACAACTCAATCACTAGCCCCCAAAGCCATGAAGGCTTTGCAAAACATGAGGTTTTGTATTATGCAATTGATGGATCAAGAACTAACTTCCCTCCTATCACGTGGTCGTCAAGAAGGCTTTCTCACTTACGAAGAAGTCAACAGCTATCTACCCGACGAAGATGTGAACCCAGAAAAGCTCAACCGACTGCTGATCGCCCTGGAGCGTCACAACATCCCACTGATTGATTCGACGGGAACTGCCTCACAACCTACACGTTCCCCGGAACCTAATGTCGCAGAAATGCGAGAAACGGCAGCGGCCACCGAGAGTGACGTGCTTGAGTCCCTGCCACTGATCAGTGCCGATTCACCACGCCCAAGTGAGGATCCAGTGCGAATGTATCTCAGCCAGATGGCAGAGATCCCACTTTTATCTCGCGAGGAAGAGATCGCGCTAGCCAAGAAGATCGAAATCACACGCAAGCAGTTTCGGCGAGCTCTTCTAGAAAATGACTATGCCCTTCGATCCACTGTTTCCACCCTGCATCGTGTCCATCGCGGGGATCTACCCTTTGATCGCACTATCAAGGTATCCCTCACGGAGAGACTGACCAAAGAACAGATCAGTGCGCGAATGCCGCATAACTTACGTACTTTGGATCAACTCATTCGCCAGAACAAGAGTGACTTCCAACAGCTTGTACAGAAAAGCACCTCCAGCCGACTGAAAACAGAGGTCAGAAAACGCTTCATCCGTAACCGACGCAAGTGCCTTCACCTTGTGGAGGAATTAAGCCTCAGAAGTCGCCGAGTGACTCCGCTTCTGCAACAGCTTGAGGAGATATCTCAACGGATGAATTACATCCGAGATCGACTCAATACACTCGGAGAAGATCTACTAAGCCGAGATGAAGCTGCTGACCTGCGACAGGAGCAAAGGGAACTTATGCTGGTTACCCAGGAGAGCCCAACCAGCCTCCACAATCGAATGACGAAAGCTCGCCAGCACTTTGAGGAGTATGAATCCACCAAACGTCAATTGAGTAGCGGTAACCTAAGACTTGTGGTTTCAATTGCCAAGAAATACAGAAACCGCGGGATGTCATTTTTGGATCTTATCCAGGAAGGCAATACAGGATTGATGCGAGCAGTGGATAAGTATGAATATCGAAGAGGGTTCAAATTTAGCACGTACGCAACCTGGTGGATTCGACAAGCCATCACACGAGCCATTGCGGATCAAGCTCGGACTATTCGAATTCCTGTCCACATGATCGACGTGTTAAGTAAGTTACGCCAAGCACAGAAACGTCTCACCCAACAACTCAAACGCGAGCCAACCTACGAAGAAATCTCCAGCGTTACGGAGGTTCCTCTTGAGGAGGTGAGGAGGGTGATGGACATTGGCCGCCATCCGGTCAGCCTCGATCGGCCTGTTGGTGAGGGCGAAGATAGTAGCTTTGGTGAGTTCATTGAGGATGGGGACAGTCATAATCCCGTTCGAAATGCTGCCGGCAGCATCCTGAAAGGTAAGATTGATGAGCTCCTCAAAACATTGACCTACAGAGAGCGTGAAATTATCCGCCTGCGTTACGGCCTCGTGGATGGCTACAGTTACACTTTGGAGGAATGTGGGCGAATCTTTAAGGTAACTCGTGAGAGAGTACGTCAGATCGAAGCCAAAGCGGTCGCCAAATTGCAGAGTCCATCCAGAGCAGACCGACTCGCTTCTTTCCTTAAAACCGCTGCGTAGCGCAGTAGCTGCGAAGCAAATGGCTGCGAAGCAAATGGCTGCGAAGCAAATGGCTGCGGGGCTGAAGAATTGATCAGCCAGGCGGCCCGATTATCTTTATCCACAACTCTCGATTCCAAAATGAGGATCGAGAGTTTTCTTTTGCAGAAATATTCCTTTTCGCCTCATTGCTGCCATAAATCCACCTTCCTTACCTCCACTTGGCTCAAAGATCCTCCAGGCCTTCGCATGGGCCCATCCGCTGCTGCTCCCCTGATCCGTTTACCTTTTTCGTCATCGACGACTCGATCGGCCAACTATGTCACTACCCGACGACATGTAACCCCCTTAGAATGTTAGCAGAAAAGCTTCTGATCTCCCCACATCCTTACTCTAAAAGATCCCATAAATGCCAGCTGAAAACAGAATAGAAATTCACCCCAGCTTGCTGCAGAAGCTTCATCGCATTCACCGACAGATATCGGATCTCACTAGCCAGATTGCTCGGTGTCCACGTCAAATTCAAGCCGGAAAGGCGATGGTGGACGAAGGATCCAAAGTCAGGGACACAGCTAAAGAGACGCACAAAACCGCCCTCCTTGCATGTGACGCGAAGCAACTTCAACTGCAATCTCGCGAGGATAAGATTACAGGACTTGAAGGCAAGCTGAAAACAGCGGCAAGCAACAAAGAATTCAGCCTCCTGAAAGAACAGATCGCAGCAGATCAGCAAGCCAATGAGGTACTCAGCGATGAAATCCTTGAAGGTCTTGAACACATCGATCAATTAGAAAACGAGGTAAAGAAGGCTTCGGAAGATCTTGACCGTCTGGAAGGAGAGCAACGGGAACGGGTCAAGGAAATCGAAGCAAAACAAGAGCAACTCGAGACAGAGTTGAGTCGTATTCAATCGGAATTAAATGAAACAGAAAAGGATATTCCTACATCCGCAATGGCTGATTACCGCCGAATCACCGAGGCGAGAGGTGAAGATGCATTGGCCCCAGTCGATGGCGAATCTTGCGGTGGCTGTTATCAGACCCTCACCACCCAACTGATCGACCGATTGCGAATGTCTCTGCTCATCAGATGCCCGAGTTGTAACGCCTTTCTCTACACGCCGGAGAACCGTCAGGTAAGATAAAACGGTTGGCAGTTCTTTGAAGCAGAGTTCACCGCCCTCCAGTGTACCAATCATTTTCTTACTCCTCATATTCCCAGTAAACTCTCGGACTCTTTGGTGATCATCATCGGTATTGTCGGATCGCCTGCTAGTGGAAAATCCACTGTTGCAAAACGCCTGGAGACACTGGGAGGCACTTGGATCCACGCCGATTCAATTGCCAAGGAAATTCTTGATGAACCCAAGATCAGGGCACTTGTTATCCAACACTTTGGTTCGCAGATTCAGGGTGATGAGGGAAGCATCGATCGGCAAAAACTTGCGAAAGCTGTGTTCGGGGATGGAGAAGAAAAACGCAGATCTTTGACCTACCTCGAATCGATTCTTCATCCAGAGACAAAAAAACGAATCTCAAAAGAGATCGGTTTAGCGAAATCTACAGACTGCCCGCTGATAGCACTCGAGATCCCTTTGATGTTCGAATCGCAGTGGGATTTAGTCTGTGACGAGATTTGGTGCGTGGATGCTCCCATTGCCCGTCGAATTGCATGGGCTCAAGCCCGTAATTGGACTTCTGAGGATCTTAGAAAGCGAGAATCGAATCAAATCGCATTAAAAATAAAAAAAGAACTCAGTAATCTGGTTATCATAAACGACAAAGATCGTGCCGCGCTCGAGTCCATTGTTGATCAACGATGGGTTCATCTAATGTCTGCATCAAGAACTCCTTCTACAACGCATTGCACTCCCCCCTCTCGGACTCACGGTTCCTCTGCGAG
>JAYYHM010000053.1:0-4603 GCA_036148415.1 Planctomycetota bacterium | reverse complement strand
AGCAACCGACGCCAATTGGAGTGCGTGGCGAGCTACATATTGGTGGTGAGGGGTTAGCGGATGGTTATTGGCGTCGACCTGATTTAACGTCTGAGAAGTTCATTGCCAATCCATTGAATGAAGAGGATTCACCACGTCTATATAAAACGGGTGATCTTGCAAGCTGGCGTGCTGACGGAACGATCGAGATCTTTGGGCGCATTGATCATCAAGTTAAGATCCGTGGTCATCGGATCGAGCTGGGTGAAATCGAATCCGCCTTGAATGAGTTACCTGGGGTGGCCAGATCAGTGGTAACCTTGCGGGAGGATTGCCCCGGAGACCAGAAGCTGGTGGCTTACGCCGTGATGGCAAACCCCAACAGCAAACCGCTGGATTACCGAGAGATTCGCAAGACGCTTCAACAACGTCTTCCGAACTACATGGTCCCGTCAGCGTTCGTCGTCCTGGAGGCATTTCCACAGACTCCCAACGGAAAACTGGACCGCAGACGTCTTCCCGTACCAGACAACGGTACTTCGAGCGACCTTTTTGTCGCCCCACGGAATCAGATTGAATCCGACCTGGCTAGCATCTGGCAGAAGCTCTTTCAAATTGAACGAATTGGCATCCATGACGACTTCCTTGAGCTCGGCGGACATTCACTCCTCGCCGTCAAACTTGTCTCCCAGATTCATTCACAATTCCAGATCAACCTGCCCTTGAAGACACTTTTCCAGGCGCAGACGATTGCTGAACTAGCAGACATCCTTCATGCGCTCCAGGCAGCCAACCAGTGCAAACCTCTTCCCGTAGGTCCCAATAGCGAAGATTTTGAAGAGGGTGAGCTATGACGGCTGTGAATTTGCTGAAGCTGCTCCACTCCAAAGAAATTCAAATTTGGGTCGAAGGTGATCGTCTTCGATATCGTGCGTCAAAAGGGTCACTTACGGACGATTTGCGCCGGGAAATGCGCGAGAAAAAATCGGATCTTCTTGAACTACTGAGTCCCAATCTGGCTTCGGCTAATGGGTCATTGAGTGTGATCAACCGAGTCGCTCGTGGCGACGAAATGCAGCTTTCATTCGCGCAAGAACGCATTTGGTTTCTGAATCAGTTTCAACCGGGAGCAGCCACCTACAACATACCTGTCGGATTGGAAATCGACGGATCGCTGAACGTTAAGGCACTGCAGGACAGCGTCTTCAGTTTGCATCAACAGCACGAAATACTGCGGACGACTTTTCCTGCCCGCGATGGACTTCCCTGCGTTGTGGTTTCTCCAGATCCGAACGTCTCGTTCGAGTATCAGGATCTCCGTGAATTCACAGCCGACAGCCGGGAGTCGCAAGCTCGCCATATCGCCACAGAATTCGTAGCCCAACCGTTTGATCTTGCATCCGGCCCACTCTTTCGAGCCGTGGTCCTGAGGCTCGATGACTCGCGTCATTGGGTTTTGCTATCCATCCACCACATCATTTTCGATGGATGGTCTTTCGACGTACTTTTGAAAGACCTCAGTCAACTTTATGAATGTCATCAACGAGGTGATGAACCGAGTCTCGATGGAACCGCGCTGCAGTACGTTGACTTTGCACAGTGGCAGCGTGAGCATCTTCGGGGAGAAACCCTCGAACATAAGATGGAGTTTTGGCGGAGAGAACTGCAGGGTGATTTACCGATTTTGCAGTTACCCACAGATCATCCGAAGCCACCCGTTAGAAAATATCGAGGAGGGGTTGTCGAGCAGTCTTTTTCAATGGAGATCATGGAATCTCTAAGGGCCCTCGCGAAGGCAGAGGAATGTACCTTATTCATGACTCTCCTTACTGCCTACATCGCTCTTCTTCGGCGATACACGGGACAGCGTGATCTCACAGTTGGCACTCCGGTCGCCGGTCGTGAACGTGCTGAAACTCACGATATGTTAGGTGTTTTTGTTAACACGCTTGTGCTTCGGTTCGAGGCAGATAACAGTCAGTCGTTTGTTGAGCTGTTGCAACATGTCAAAGAGGTTTCGCTCAACGCGTACGAGCACCAAGACGTTCCGTTCGAAAAACTGGTGGAGGAACTCCAGCCGAGTCGAAAACTGGATGGCACGCCATTCTTTTCGACAATGTTCACTTTCCACCAATCAGTGCAGGCGTCGGCCTCATTCGAAGGCTTGGCGTTATCGAGAATTCCCCTTGCGACTCAAACCTCGAAATTTGATTTGCATTTATCTTTCTTCGAATCGCAGGATGGACTCGAAGTAGCAGCGGAATACGATTCAGATCTTTTTGAAGCGGAGACAGTTAGCCGGGTCTTGTCCCACGTTCGAGTACTTTTGGAGGGAGCTTGCAAGGATCCCAGTTGTGCCATTGAAGATCTGCCATTATTGCCCGAGAACGAACGTCGCAAGCTGTTAGCCGATGGTGGTCAAAGACAGAGTGACGTTGCCAAGATCGAGACGACAGGTAGCATCATTGAAATTCTAGAGCGTAACCTCCGGGAGAATCCGAATAAGATTGCAGTGGAGTTTGAAGATGAAGCATTGACGTACGCTGAACTGGAGCGACGGGCTTGCATTCTGGCTGGCAAGCTGAAACAGCTCGACATCAAACCCGAGGAATTGATCGGGATCCATCTCAATCGGTCACCCAATCTGATTGTTGCGATTTTGGGCACCTGGATGGCTGGCGGAGCCTATGTCCCGCTGGATCCGGCTTTTCCCAAAGAGCGTCTTGCCTTCATGGTTGATGACAGCAAGCTGCGCATCGTCATTTCCGAGGAAGCACTCGGTGCGGACATTCCCATCGACGGAAACCATCTGGTTCAAATTGATGATCTTTTTGATCCGTCGGTCGAGAGACCGCCATTCACATTGTGCCCAGATACTTCCAGTGACTCGTTAGCTTATGTGATCTACACGTCTGGTTCGACGGGGATGCCAAAAGGTGTTCAGATCCAACATCACGCGTTATTGAATTTCTTGGATTCAATGCGACGTGAGCCAGGATTCTCAGCGAATGATTCAATTTTGGCGGTCACGACACTCAGTTTCGATATCTCTGTATTGGAGCTTTTCCTGCCACTTCTATGTTCTGGCAGAGTTGTGATCGCGTGCCAGGACAGCGTTGCGGACGGTCGGGAATTGAGCCGGGCAATTGATCGGTTCAAGGTGACAGTGATGCAGGCAACGCCGGCCACCTGGGAGTTGCTTCTTGAATCTGGGTGGGAAGGCAACACGAATCTGAAGGTCTTGTGCGGCGGGGAGGCAATGGGGCGTGAGCTAAAAGAAGCGTTGGTGAGTCGTGTTGGTGAACTGTGGAACATGTACGGTCCCACAGAGACAACGGTCTGGTCGACAATTGAGCGCATGCACTCTGGCGAATCGCCGATCACCGTTGGAAAGCCGATTGCCAATACGACAACTTACGTGCTCGATCATAAACAGCAATTGGTGCCCACCGGTGTTGCAGGAGAATTACACATTGGTGGCGAAGGACTGGCGCGAGGTTACTGGCAAAGACCAGAGCTAACATCAGAAAAATTCATCGCCGATCCATTCAGTGGCGAACCGGGTGCTCGACTCTATAAAACCGGGGACTTGGCAAGATATCGATCCAATGGACGACTTGAAATCATTGGTCGCCTTGACCATCAAGTGAAAATTCGTGGCTATCGGATTGAGCTGGGGGAGATTGAAACAGCTCTCACGCGTCATGCGAGTGTTGGGCAATGCGTGGTCGTCTCCCGCGAAAACGCATCCGGGGAAGCTGCATTGGTCGCTGTGATGACGGCATCCAATCCAGCGCAGCCAAATCTTGATGCGGGGAGTCTACGCCAGCACCTGCAAAGCTGGTTGCCCGACTACATGATCCCGTCCGACTTTGTGATCGTTGAACAGTTGCCATTGAGTCCGAATGGGAAAGTGGATCGAAGCAAGCTCCCTCTGTCGGAGGTTCAGCGGCTAGAAGATTCAAACCAATATGTTCCACCTCGTAATCCTTTAGAGACACAACTCTGCGAGGTCTGGGAGAATTTACTTTCGACCAACCCGATCGGAGTCCACGACGATTTCTTCTTACTCGGTGGCCACTCCCTTCTCGCCGTACGCTTAGTCGCTCAACTTGAACGCTTCTTAGAACGTTCCATCACCGTTGCAACGATCTTTAAACATCCAACAGTAGCCGAGCTTGCAGATTGTATCCGCAGCGAAAAGGAAACTACCCAGCATCTTGTCGCACTGCGTCAGGAAGGCAACAAACGCCCATTCTTTTTTACGGGCCTCGGCGCGGGAGAAACTCCCCGCAATCTAATGAAGCAGATGGATTCTGCTCGTCCATTTTATACGTTGCTTTCACAAGACATTGATGGGAGACCTCTTGGACACAACATCATTGTTGAAATGGCTGCACGTTACATTGAAGAGATTCAGCAGGTGCAACCCCAGGGACCTTACCTCATCGCCGGATTCTGTGGTCAGGGGATCCTTGTCTATGAAATGGCACAGCAACTCCGGAAGCAAGGCGAAACAGTCGCTTTTCTTGGCGTGATGGAGGCTGCGGCACCCGTCGAGATTCCATTTTCTGAACGCTATCGAGGTTTGCTTTACTGGCAAGGGATTAGATGGAAGACCCAC
>JAYYHM010000052.1:0-3944 GCA_036148415.1 Planctomycetota bacterium | reverse complement strand
GTGAAAGATACCGATGTTTAGAGATTTGGCAGATCGTATGGCTCCACGTCACCCACCATATGGAAGTGGTTGTGATCGATGTAGATGACTTCGATCGACTCACGATCCTTCATGGTGTGAGGCACTGGATAACCCACGATTACTTGCTCTTCAAAGTAAACAGTGCACTTGTAATGTGCGTGGTGTAATTGTGCTGGTCCAATCAAGGGATAGAAGCGAGGAGGATCAATGTAGTCAGCGATTTTTTCCTTGATGATCCGCACATTATTTCTCTGCTTCTCCCACAGAAGAGGAATACCCCCCTGAACTGGACGAGCTTTTTCCAAAGCGTGCATGATTTCGTCATCCGTTGGAGGATCTAAGGCAACGACGGGCCCTCCAGAGGTTGTGGGTCCCAAGATAGGAACACGATCATATCGCTCCTTCTTCCAAAACTTCTCTTCTTGCTTGTGCTGGTAGTAGGGGCTCACAGGCAGGGGATATCCAACCCATCCCAAGTTGAATCCGTTGTGAACTCCATAGCAACCCGTGGAGGAAACGGTCACTAGTGTGATCGCGCCAAATACTAAATGACGCACCCAATGCTTCCTCATAGCCGCTTTCGATTCTTTGAGTTCGCGACTGTTATTCAAGCTGGTCATCCCAACAACCTTCCGTGGATCGTAACTAGACGCCTGTGCCAGCCAATCATGCTGAGCACAAAACCTTATTTGGCGTTTTGCGTACCACTTATATCGTGTGAACTTATGCGGATCTTGCGGATAATTCTGCAGAATCCATAAACCTTTCCCTTTCTACAGTTACACGATTCGTGAAACACATAGACCTAACTCAGTCGAGTGATACTTCTGGAGCGCAGAAGCTCGAAAAAAACGCACGATAAAATGTTTATTCACCTCGTAGGCTGATCACCGATTAGAGGGAAAACGAGAAACACAACACTCACAAATTGGGGAACAAAAATCTTTCGACGGATAAAGCACCTTGATCCTGGCAAGCAACTCGAATTCTCCCCTTCACACGATGGGCTCGCCTCGGCAATGGCTCAGCAGCTCTGGGAATTTCGATCGCGACCCACTCCAGCAGTAGAGCAGCTTGAAAATGTGCCCCTTCGGAAAATGGTTAGAGGCTTGGATTTAATAGAAAATCATTGATGATTGTTGCCCTGTAGCCATCAGGCTTAACATCGATGTGTCCAAAAAAAACACCCGTTTCCGGTGTTGCCGAAAACGAGTGTTTTAATAAACCTAATCTAGACTGTAGATCGCTTCGACCGTGGGTCGTTCGCAAAGTGCTTTAGGGTTCGGGAACTCTAGGGTGAACAGTCACCAAGCTTCCTCGAATACGTTACTCCCTTATTGACCTAGCGATCACTGAAGTCAAGGAACCACCATCCGTCATCCCATTCCAAGCTCACTCGACGCCATCCGAGTGGCACTTGTGGGTAAGGGTAGAAAGGACCGATAAACGGCCAAGCCGATGGGCTGTACTGAGTCGGGTAGGTCAACTGAGCATAATTTGGGTGAGCTGCGTAGCCTGGCCATGCGTAATTTGGCAAGTTAGGCGTGTCGTAGCGGGGTGTTCCGGGGGCAGGTACAGGAGCCATTGGAACGGGTTGACCTGCTACCGGCTCCGGTGCAGGAGCGAAATTCGCTACCGTACGAGTCATGGGTGCTTCTTCACTGGCTACAGGCATTGCAGCAACCGCGATAGAAGGAACAGCATTTTCCCGAGCTGGTCGAATAACTGGGTCAACCGCTACGGGAGCAAGGGAATTCGCTTCGACATCCTGTGCGGCGACAACCGGCTTGGGCATCGCGGGAGCTGCTTTAGGTACTGAAATGTTTTGACGAACACCGGTCACACCTTCAACACCCTCGGCGAGGGCGATGATCGTGTTACGCTGAGCCTCGGAGCTTGCACGGCCCACCAGCTGCACAATGCCATTTTGGCTCTTAACGTCAACGCCAAATCCACGCAATTGTCCCGCTTCTTTTGCCCCTGTGAGAGCAGTAATCACTCCAGAAACGATGGCAGAATCCACATTTACCTCGTCTGAAGATGCTGGCATCACCGCTTCTTTTGCTTCACTCACCTCGGCTTCAGCTGAAACTTGTTCGAGAAGAGCTTTGCGGAACGAGAACTCGCTAGTCCCTTGAGCTGCGGTCTCTTGTGTCTCTGCTACTTCCTGCGTGGCTTCTTCAGCAGCAGCTTTTTCGACTGTTTTCACGGTAACTTGATCGAGAACGTTAGCAACTCCTTCAATTCCCTTAGCCGTATCGAGGACGATTTGTCTCTGTGATTCCTCGGTCACATTTCCTCGAAATGCTACAACTCCCTGATCGACTTTCATGTCGAGGGTGAAGTCCTTGAGTGCTCCTGAGTCCCGGTTACTCTTCAATCGTTTGATGATTTCCTCAGCGATCTCGCGATCACCACCCCAGACCTGACTTGGCCCAAGGGCAGCTAACGCTGCAATCGCTAACCCAAAATATTTGCGTCGCATCGAAATGCCTCCCTGCAGTCCTAAATTCAACCTGAGTCGGTCCAATCCCACTAACCGATCGCAACATGCGAGCCGGAAATGTTCGCCGCGCATTGCGACGGAAAATGTGGAATGGTCGTACCAGACCGGTGTTGTTGGTTGTTTCGGTCATCACAGGGTAGGTAAGGTAGGTTTTTTCTGATTTTGTGGCCGATTGACCACTTATCCGATAAAACCCGATCTTTCCACACCTTGCGAGCCGCCGCGGGAAACTGGAACGACCCGCAAAGACCACCCAAACCCCATAAATTATCTTGGGTCAACGAGTTGCCACCATGCTGTGTCAATTTAGAAGTTCCGCAGACCCACCACGCTGATTAGCGAAAGACAATCAGCTGCAAGTCAGCATCAAGCTCAAGGCCGAAGGGACTGTGGATTGCGGGAGAATCCAACTCAATGTTATTCTCGGGTAGTGTGCTTCCGGCGAAAAAAACCAGTCTCACCACCATCCTGCCGATTCCGTCCAGCCTTTGATTAGCACTGGAATGCATTGATGAATTTACCTCCGGAACCATCGCGTGAAGAAGAAACATCAGCGAGTCCCTATGCCCCAGACGGCAATTTTGATCCATCATTCATAGATGAAGAGCTGACGCTTGAAGAAATCAACTGCGCTACACTTGCCCATCTCTCGGGCTGCGCCGGACTGATCGGTTTTGGCTACATCGGATTTGCAGGGCCGTTGATTATTTGGTGGTTAAAAAAAGAAAGCTCGCCTTACGTTGAATTTCAAGCGAAGGAAGCATTCAATTTTCAAATCACCATTCTTTTGATCGCGATCACCTGCGGGATCATAACGGTGCTCAGCTGTGGTACCGCCTTCGCTTTGATCTTCTTGCCTGTCCTGCTTCAGTTGATCTTCGGCATCCTTTCGGTTCTCGATGTAAGAAAGGGCAGAGCCTATCGCTACCCCTTCAACCTACGACTAATGCAATAGCAGCGTGATACGAATGCAAAAATAAACGGATCACACAGATCTGGCGAAGAATCGGCAGAACTGAGACGGGAAGGTGATTTCGCAGGCATCCCGATCGGATCATGCCTCCACTACCGTTCAGTCGCTGAGGCCATTTAGCTTTCTTGGATTGCTGCTGGCTAGTTTCGAAAAGCTTTTAGGATGGAAGCCAACGTCAGCAAGCCAACAAACGCGGGAGCAAGCACGACGATCATTCTGGGCTGAGTTGCAATAAAACCCAACATAAGAATCCCCAACATGGCAAATCCGGGGGGAAGCCAACTCGCCGGCCGCCGGAGATTCGGCCAAGCAAACCAGAGTGCTCCCATGACGAGCCCTATCCGACCCGCTGCCGCCGAAATGGCTTTGACGTTCGCGGTTTGCTCTGCCCGGTTTGTCATAAAAATCCACAGTGCAATCAGAACAACAGCGATCACCAAAACA
>JAYYHM010000051.1:0-3314 GCA_036148415.1 Planctomycetota bacterium | reverse complement strand
GTTCCGCAAACTTGTCATAGGGAGTGTTGGCGTAAATTTGCTGCTTTATCCACTCCCGATAGATAAGTGACCAATGCTGACCCGATGGTACCCGCAGGAGATCCGCCCAAAAATGAAAATGGTGTGCTGTGTAGGCGGCATCGTTTGCCAACAATTCTTTTATGAGTAAGGAGTGCTTATCCGAATCTTTTGAATTCAGAAATTCCGCAGCTTCTTTGACGGTCGGGATACGGCCGATGGTGGCTAAGAAAATCCTTCGAACAAATTTCTCATCACTGATGAGGGTGTTAGGCGATAATTGATTCTGTCGAAGATCTTTCAGAATGTATTCATCGACTTCGGTAGCAGCCTGCTTGAAATCCAGGTCATTGCCTTTAGCTACCACAGAAAATAACCATATTTGAGTTACCATGCAGCAGGCAGAAAGGATTGGGATACTTCTCATCTTCGCTTGATATTATAAGGTGTGTCGTTCCAGCGGCTTATACCCGTGTCCACTCTGCAAGCCGGAAAAACATGTCGCCATTACACGAGTGTATTTAAAAAAATCAACCCATTTCAACTTCGGCACAAACTTTGCCAACCATCGTGATCTATTTGCGATGAAATCTGCCCGTCCACTTAAGACTACCCTCCATGCCGGAACTGCAAAGTGGCTTTCCAACCCGATTAGTGACCAAGATCCCGTACCTCGGGAAAGGGTTTCACCATCACTCGATCCGCAAAGGAAGTCCATTGGGAAGCCATCCGCTTTACCCGTTCAGGATACTCATTGGCAACATCATTCGTTTCACTACGATCCAACGCCAGATGATAAAGTTCCCAAATAATGGGATCACTCCGATCATTGTCTGTCACCAACTTCCAATCTCCAATGCGAACTGCGGCATGTGTCTCATGCTGCCAAAATAGAGGACGATGCGGCATCGACTGATTGGGATCTCGTAGATACGGAAGCATACTCACTCCTTCCAATGGCAAACGAGATTCTCCTCGATATTGCCTGGGGTAGTCGACTCCCGCCGCGTCCAGCAAGGTTGGCATGATGTCAATGAAATGAAAATAGGGGCGATTTGAGACTGTCCCTGCTGCTTGAAATCCTTTTGGCCAATGAACAATCAAGGGTGATGCGATCCCACCTTCATGAGTGAACTTCTTGAACTTGCGAAACGGCGAGTTGGAGTAGCTAGCCCAACCCTGACCCTGAGAAGTCGCCCAACCACTGAACTTTTTCCACTGATTGTAATTTGATTTTTTATAGCCGACCCCACCCAGGCGATCTTTGCTGGACCATCCACTTTCCTCCCGCTCTCCCTCTTGAATGAATTCACCATTACAAAAAGAACCCTTTTCATAATCGTATCGCCCACCCTCAAAATGTGTCCCAAAGACACCCATCTCACCCGAGGAACCATTATCGGAGACAAAGAGGATCAAGGTATTATCGAAGATCTTTTCTTCTTTCAGTTTGCTTAGGATTCGACCAATGTTTTCATCCATGTTATCAATCTGCGCATTGTAGATTGCTCTTCGGAATCGTGCCTCTCTCTGTACCGATTCGGGTAGGTGATCCCAATAAGGCAGAGGCTTATGATTAACTCCGGTCTGCAAACCCGGCATCACACGGCTATTATTGAAATAGTGGACTCGCGGCAACTGCTGATCCTGAGGAACGATACCTAGGGCTTTCTGACGAGCGAGCTTCTTCTCTCGCATGTCGTCCCATCCATCCCCAAATTCGGTGATCCATTGCGCATCTTCAAATTTTGCTTCGTACTTGGCAATGGTTTCATCGGGAGCTTCAAGTGGGAAATGCGGCGCGTTATAAGCTAGATAAAGAAAGAATGGTTTGCCCTCTTCCATCAAAGCATCATCAATGTATTCCAGTGCGACATCAGTGAAGTATTCGGTAGTGTAAAAATCGTTCTCAGGCTGATACGGATTTTTTAAATTTACATTTTCATTATCGCCCGGTATCAGCAGATTCCCCTCTCGATAAATGTCACATCCCGCGAGCACCTTCCAGTAACTATCAATGTGTGTACGCACCACGGTGGAGTGGTCAAATCCACGATTTTCGGGAAGCGATTGACTTGGCGGATTACGGTGAGAAGCTACATGCCACTTACCACTGGTGAAGGTCGTATAACCCGCAAGCTTCAAAGCTTCACCTAGCGTGATCCCATTCTGATTCAGTGATCCCTCGTAACCTTCGCCCCAATCCGCATAGACCATGAAACCCACGCCGGCCTGATGCTGATAGAGGCCAGTGAGAAGACTCGCACGTGAGGGACAACAGCGAGCGGCGTTATACATTTGGGTAAAACGGACACCATGATTGGCAAGAGAATCCAAATTTGGGGTCTCAATTTCACTGCCGTAACAACCCAGATCGGAAAAACCCAAATCATCAGCAAGAATCAAAATGATATTCGGTTTCGAATTAGCGTCCGCTTTCGCCACTGGAGAAGGCAAACTTAATAGCAAAGCGGTTAGAAACAGCAAAGTAGAGTATCGAGCCGTCGTCAGTCTTCTCGGTGGATGAGATCGCACCCAAAAACGTTTGGGTTCATGCAACAACCAGCTTTGTAAATTCATCGCTGTTCCTTTCAAGCAAGCTACTTTCGCTGCTATTTCGATCGGATTGGATTTTCAAGCCAAACTATGTTCTGACTCTTATGACCAGCGATCAGGAGATCAATATCCAGGTCACCATCCATATCCATGGCTCGGATATCATAAGCTCCCTGCATCTCACAGATCAAATGTTTCGAGAAATGCCCACGCCCGTCGTTCTGGTACCACACAGCTTTTCCATCTGAATCACGACCACAAGTAGCGATGTCGATGTCGCCATCAAAGTCCAGATCGCAGGTCACTAGACAATGCGGCCCAATCATCTCGGGATCGATTTGAATCTCTCTGAAATCTGGCCCTCGAAACCAGAGCACGCCAGATCCGTGTCCGCGAGTTGCCACAAAATCCATTTCCCCGTCTGTATTGATATGCACGGGATGAATGTTGGTAGCACCGGGCTGCCCTGAAGAAATCAAATGCTTTTCCCATCTGACTTCCGCATCGACCGGCTGTTCCCACCAAGCAAACCACTCACCGCCGGGGAAACCTTCGCCACCTTTGGCAGCGCAACAGATATCAGGTCTTCCATCCTGATTGATATCCGCAATGCCGGTATAGTGTGACCCTCCAGGAGCATCACCGTCGGCGAAGACATGTCGTATCCAACGCTTAGCGCTGTGAGGATTATCAGGCACTTCAAGCCAAGTGAGAGAGTTTGGAATCTCTGTTTTTTCTGC
>JAYYHM010000050.1:0-4517 GCA_036148415.1 Planctomycetota bacterium | reverse complement strand
ACACGAGTGGGACGTGTGCATAGGTAGGTGGTGTCACGTTGAGAAATTCAAAAATTTGCAACTGGCGAAAGGTGCTCGCAATCAAATCGTTACCGCGGACCACTTCGGTGACCCCCATCATGCTGTCATCAATCGCAACAGCAAGTTGATAAGAGGGCTCCCCATTCTTCTGGGTGACGGGGAAGTCACCAAGTGCCTCACAAGGGCGAGCTTCCTGATGGCCAAGCAATGCATCAACAAAACTAAACACACGCTTGGAGGAGCGAAACCGCCAGCAAAAAGTGCCAGGGGAGGGGAGGGGATCTTGATTGGACCAACGACTACATGTTCCAGGATAAACAGCCGGCTCATGATCAAAATGAGGGGCTGAGCCAGCCGATGCAATGTCTTTGCGAGTACAGGTGCAGGGATAGATGCGGTTTGCTTGGATCAAACGGTCGATCACATCTTGGTAAGACTGCATCCGTAGAGTCTGCTGGTAGGGACCGCTAGGACCACCAATATCTGGCCCTTCCTCCCAATCGAGTCCTAGCCATCGAAGGTCATCCATTGCCTGCTGGACGGCCCATGTTTTCACACGGGGCGAGTCTACATCTTCGATCCGAAAAATCAGTCGATCGCCTTGGCTTCTTGCGGCCCAGTACGCCAGCAGGTAAGTCCTAGCGTTACCTAGATGCTGAGCTCCTGTTGGTGAGGGGGCAAAACGTCCGACCATAATGAATCAAGCAGTAACGACTAGAACTCGGCATTACCCGGTGTTCGTGGAAATGGAACCACATCACGTATATTGGCCATGCCAGTCGCGTACTGCACGGCACGCTCGAGACCGAGCCCAAACCCAGCATGCGGCACAGAGCCATAGCGTCTAAGATCTAAGTACCACCAATACTCTTTCTCGTCCAACTCCGACTCACTCATCCGTTTCTGCAAAACTTCAAGGCGTTCTTCACGCTGGCTTCCACCGATGATTTCTCCAACTCCAGGAACGAGCACGTCCATCGCTGCGACCGTTTTCTCATCATCACTAAGCCGCATGTAAAATGGCTTGATACATGAAGGGTAGTCGGTGAGGATGACGGGGCCCTGAACATATTTCTCGGTTAGATAACGTTCATGCTCCGCCTGGAGATCTGTTCCCCAAGATACCGGATATTCAAATGACTCATTGCAAGAGGTCAGAATCTCAATCGCTTTTGTGTAGCTGAGATGCGTGAATGGCTTTTCGATCACAGATTGCAACTGTTGGAGTTTACCTTTCTCGATTCGCTGATCGAAAAACTCCATATCCTCTGAGCAATGCTCCAGGCAATCCGAGAAGATTCTCTTCAGGAATCGCTCAGCAAGCTGCATATTATCCTGAAGGTCAAAGAAAGCGGCTTCGGGTTCCACCATCCAAAACTCGGCAAGATGTCTGCTGGTATTGCTGTTCTCTGCTCGAAAGGTGGGTCCAAAGGTATAAACTCGCCCCAGAGCCGTAGCGTACGTCTCCGCCTCCAATTGGCCACTGACGGTAAGAAATGTGGGTTTCTCAAAAAAGTCAAAACCATAATCCACTTTTCCTCCTCGAGCGGCTAGTCCCTCGAGATCGATCGTGGTTACACGAAACATCTCGCCGGCACCTTCGCAATCACTTGCCGTAATCACGGGAGTATTGCAGTAGTAGAAACCTTCTTCATGATAAAACTGATGGATGGATTGACTGATCTGGTGCCGCACTCTTGCCACCGCACCAAACGTATTGGTTCGTGGGCGGAGATGTGCCCACTCACGAAGTTTTTCGAAGGAATGGCGTTTTTTCTGAAGTGGGTAGGTCTCGGGATCGGCCCAACCGATCACCTTTACCGAGGTTGCGTGTAATTCTGTAGCCTGTCCTTTTGCAGGCGATTCTTGCAAATCACCCAAGACCACGACACTACAACCTGCCGTCAATCTTTGGACTTCAGTGGTGTAATTCTCAATTTCACCGGGAACTACCACCTGCAAATTCCCAAAACAGCTGCCGTCATTGAGCTCGAGGAAACTGAATCCACCTTTGCTGTCTCGACGAGTGCGAACCCATCCCCTAACTTCACGTCCGCTACCAACCGATGCTGCTTGTCTTGCTTCCCTGACTGAAATCCACTGGCTCATGATATCGAAGCCTATCTTTGCTTAACGAGGAATGAGTAGATACCTAGTACTAGCATGATTACGAGTGCGGCAAGGGCAGCTGTTCCGATCGGAAAACTGCCCCACATTCGCCCGTACAATCCCCAAGCAGATGCGAAGGAAGCAATCCCTGTCCCCAGAATCATCAGGGTGTTCCAGATGATCCGCCGCGTACCAGTAGGCATTGCTTCACCCAACACTGAACGGGAGTTCATCAGCAATAAAAACGAGACGTAAGCGATCGGAAGCATCGCTCCACCAATAACAGAGGTGGGTACGGCCAAGGCAGGTGCCGCGGATTTCCAGACAAAAGGCCCGCAAACACCCACGGCGGGTATAAAACTACCGATACGATGCATCGTGCCTTCAGCGGGTACATTGAGCAATTCGCAAAACGCGAACCCGTTAATTAGCATGAGGATGATGATTGTTGAAATGGCCATGCCCAGAACGCCGATTCCAAAGACCTTTTGAGCAACCGTGTCACCGACGAGAGGTTGTAACGTTCCTGCTAGAGCATTGTTATCCCGTTTGACCAACATCGCTGCCACATTTTTGTCCGCCTCGGGCAGAGTAACTCGGAGCGTTTCTAACTCGTCATTACTGAGCGTACTGAAATCGAGATTGGGATCAGCCTGTTGGAGCCGTTCATCGATGTATCCATGGTAAGCTTTCACTTCGGCCTCCGTACCGTCTCCAAAATCTACTTTGGAACGGACATCGTCGATACTTCCGTGAAATTGGCTTGAAGCGGCGATCACGACGCATCCTGTTGCCAACACAAAAGGAACAATTAAGCCAATCGACAAATCGAAAATCGCCAGGCCTCTTTGCTTAACCGCCCACCCTTTTCGAAGCATCGAGTAAGGCAAAAGAAAAGTCATATTAATACCCACCGCAGTTGCAAAGGCTGCAATGATTACGTTCTTCTGCATGCCTGAGACTTTTTCAGTCCACCATCCCGCATGATCGCCCGTTTGAGAAATCTGCTCAGCCAATGCCGGCACAGGTTTAAACAAATAACTGAAATCCGGGACCAACCCAGCGCCATTCTCTCCCCAGTTGACCGCTCCCTGATTCGTTAGTGCGATCACCACTCCGAAAAAAGACAAAACAACGACGCCAACCATCCCTTTGAGGATCAGTTCAAACGCCTTGATCCCTTTGCTTCCCGAATTGTAAAACCAGACCACAACTGAAGCGATCACGAGTAACCCAACAGCGATTCCAATTTTACCGTCGTCGGTATTGAGACTCGGGAAAAGGTTCTGCTGGACTGCTCCCGTTCCCAATGCAAATTGAGGAAGGCACCAGACAATGTTTGCCATCATCGTCGCAATCAGCCAACCCCAAGCTAGCAGGGGACTGATTTGATTCTTTATGGTTTGAAATGGTCTCTCACCTGTTGATAATGTGACATAGCTGATTGCACTCAGCATGATCACTCCGAGTATCATAGCCAAAGGTTGCAACCACATCATTTCCGTGCCCATCAACACTCCAAGATAGAGAGCTCCGGCTAAAGATCCCCCTCCCAAAGTGATCGCACCCTGAAGCCAGCCCGGTCCCGATAACCTCGTGTAGATGGCAACCTTTCCAAGAATACCGGAAGCCTGCGCTTGATTTAAGAGAGCTTCTTCACGCAAGCGATTCGCTTTATCATCGTTCATTTATGGAACTGTTCGGGCTATTTGATGTTCGAAAGAGTTTTAACAAGGAATAACGGAACGCTAAGCACCGTCTGGCTGAAATTACATTTGTGGCAAATTGCGTAGAGATACCGAATCCTCACGAGTGCGTGCTTCGCACTAATTTGTGGACGAGTGTCTCGGCAATGAAATCCTGCGATGCAGATCATACATCATTCGCTAGGCCGAGGTTGCGGTTACGCCACCTGAATGCGAAACATCCAGAATTGATGGGTATCTGAACAATAAATCACTTCCAATGATCATTACCCAGTGGATGGATCAAGCGAAGGTCCTTCCAATGTAGAAGTGCAGATTCAAATCTGATTGGCGGCAGATTACTCCAGTTCGGCCAAGTAACGCTCAGCATCCAAAGCCGCCATGCATCCAGTGCCAGCAGAAGTGATGGCCTGACGATAATAATCATCAGCAACATCGCCAGCAGCGAATACACCTTCAACCGTTGTATTGGTGCGGAATGGTTTTGACCACTGGATGTAACCCATCTCATTCATCGCCACTGCATTATCAAGAAACGCCGTATTGGGTGTATGTCCAATCGCAACGAACATTCCTCCAACCTCTAGATCTTGAGTCGAATCATCGACGGTGCTATCGATCCGCAACCCTGTAACCAGTTTGCCATCACCTCTCACTTCACCCACCGTACTATTCCAAAGA
>JAYYHM010000049.1:0-5260 GCA_036148415.1 Planctomycetota bacterium | reverse complement strand
TAAATCCTATTGCTAAAGCGAGCAACTATGAGAACTCCTGCGTTGCCAATCTCATCCCGCAATTGGTCAGTATGGATTTCCATCGCGCTCTTTTTTGTGGATGGAGGCCCATCTTTTTCACCCCAACGCGGCCTCGGAATGGAGACACGTAATAAGTCGGGTTCGGCGAAGCCAGGTGAGCATGACCAAAACTCTACCGTCAAACTCTCAACTCAAAGTGCCACTTACCTAGAGAGTTTCTGCCTTGATTGCCACGGTGCTGACTCAGACGACATTGCCGGATCGTTCGACCTAGCTAAGGTCCTCGACTCCGGCGAGTTTCCAACGCCTGATCTGGCTGATCTGGCCCTATCGGTAATGGAAACGCGGAGAATGCCACCGCTTGACGCGGAGCAACCGACTCGAGCACAAACCGAACATACGATTCACGACCTGGAAATCGCCCTGACATCGACGCTCGGTGAGATATCTGCTCCGGAGTACCAAACCGTCCGGCGCATGAATCGCCTGCAGTACAACAATGCGGTGATCGATTTATTCCAGCTCAATTGCAACGTCTTTACTCTTCCTGAGAGGATTATGCGTGAACATGGGAAATACTTTAACCCTGCCTCAGGAGTCATGCCAAAGGTCGTATCGGTTGGCAACCGACCGCTCGGGAAATCACAAATGATTGAGCCTCGGCTAGCTGGGGTAGCCGCATTTCCGCAAGACCTTCGAGCGGAACACGGTTTCGACAACCAGTCCGATCACCTCAGCATGTCACCGCTCTTAATGGGAGCTTTCTTGCAACTTGGTTCATCCATCACACAGAGCCCGGACTTTAACGCTCGTCGGGTGGGAATATGGAACACTTTTTTTGCACCTCCATCTAAAGACACTCCACAGAAGGAAGCAATACGGACTCGTCTCCAGGACGTACTCAAGATCGCTTTCAGGGGAAACACCTCTGCGGATGCCGTTGAGAGATATGTGAGTTACGCCTCGAGCCGGATTGACTCGGGGGCAGATTTCACCAGTGCAATGCGGGATGTAGCAGCCGCAATCATCTCCTCACCGAAGTTCTTCTACCTTTACAGCCCCGGTGATACTTTTAGCGCTGGCACCCAACCCAATTCCGCTCCCAATCAGGAAACCTCAGCGGTAAGACGCCCAGTATCAAATGCTCTCAATACAGCGACTCGCCTTGCTCTTTTGCTTTGGGGCAGCATACCGGATGCTGAACTCATTGACCTTGCGTTGTCGGGTAAGCTCGAACAGCAAGAAGTTTTACTGGGCCAAGTCGATCGAATGCTAACCGATCGGAGATTGAAGAGATTCTGCGATAGCTTTCCCTCTCAGTGGCTGCAATTAGAACGACTGATCTCTTCCCTTCCCAACCGCGAACTCTACCCAGATTTTTACTATTCAAAATACCGGCGCAGCATGCACATGATGCTGGAACCTCTTCTGCTTTTTGAGACCGTTCTGATCGAAAATCGGAGCATTCTGGAATTGATCGACCCTCCCTTTTCCTACCGAAGCGGATTACTCGAGCAGGCCTACGGCGATTTGAAGAACTCGACTGAACCCTTGCCAGGAGGTGGAGGGCAAGTCACCAGCTTATCGTTCAGTCGGATCCCAATCACCGATCGCCGAAGCGGGGGTGTGATCACCAATGCAGCAGTCATGACGATGACATCCGGTCCAGATCGTACCCAGCCAATCACTCGTGGTGCTTGGGTCGCAGGCGTCATTTTTAATGCACCTCCCAAGCCACCCCCGGCAGATGTTCCACCACTAGATGAAGACCAGAAAGAGTCAGATCAGGCGCTCACGTTACGCCAACAATTGAAGCTACACCGAGAACGCTCCGACTGTCGAGGATGTCATGAGCAAATCGATCCATTAGGTTTTGCACTTGAAAACTACGATGCAGTAGGCCGCTGGCGCGACCATTACAAAAGCGGCCTGGCTATCAATACCGCCGGTACAATCTTTGGCGATAACCATTATTCAACGCCCACAGAGTTCAAAGATGCCATTCTCGATCAAAGAGATCGATTCGCCCTCGCGTTCACAGAGCATCTCTCTGCTTATGCCCTAGCAAGACCACTCACTGTACATGACCGATCCGCGGTCAGAGAGATAGCGAAATCAATGACGACTCAAGATTATCGACTACAAGATTTAATCAAGAAACTCATCACATCACCGCTTTTCCAATCGCGGTGATGGGTATCACAAGACAACTGCCCTCATCCACCGCCACTAACATCTGACCCTCGAGTAATTCTCCAATGCTACCCTCTTCAAATCGCCGAAATCTCCTTAAAGGCATAGGCAGTGCCACGCTTGCCCTTCCGTGGTTGGAAAGTTTTAGCCATGCAAGCGAACTCGACTCCCCGACACTTCGAATGGTGCAGTTTTATGTTCCCATCGGTGTGGTCCGGCGTGGTTTCTTTCCCGGTGAAGCGGATCATGTCATCCCTAAGGGTAATCTCGGGAATGTGATGTCGTCGCTTGGGGAACAAGATCCAAAGTTTAGCGATCGACCTCTGACAGAACTCACCCCCACCATGCGTCCATTGCAATCCATCCAGGATAAGATCAGTTTGATCACGGGAATGGACCGAACTTTCCAAGCGGGCACCGATGTCCACGCTCAGTGCGCGTCGTGCTACCTCAGCAGTGCAAAGCCATATGAAATTGAGGGCACCGCCTGGCCCCTCGACAGAACACTCGACCATCTTGTTGCTGATCAGATCGGGGACAAAACCCCATTCCGCACCTTAGAGTTCAGTTGCAATAGTCACCAGGACAACAAAGAATCGATCTACTTTGACAATATCTCATGGTACGGTACTGGACACTTGGCACCATCGATTCGCGACCCCGGGAAAATGTATCGGCGTTTATTCTAAACGGGTGGGAACGTCCAGCAACAAGAGATTAACAGTCTCGCCTTAGCGGATGCAAATGAACTGAATCGGGATCTAAGTCTAACGGACCGACACAAGTTCCAGGAGTATTTTGAATCCATCCGGTCCATCGAACTGCAGATCAAAAAACTCGAACGCATGCGATCCACACTCGCCAACGTAGAAATGGAAGAACCACCCGAGTCACACTTACCTCGCGGCGAGTACATCCGACTCATGGGAGATCTTCTCGTCGTTGCACTGCAAACAGGCTTGACCAACGTGGCGACCTTTATGGTCGGGCCCGAGCGATGGGATACACCCTATCTCTATGAATCGCTGTTTGACAAACCTCGAAGTCACCATCAGATGTCACACAATCAAACCAAGATGATTGATGATCTTCTCAAGGTAGATCAATTCCATATGGAGCAATTTACGTACATCGCTGAACGACTTGACTCGATTGAGATGCCCGACGGCAACACGCTTCTGGATCAAACCTTACTGACCTATGGGTCTGGACTTGGTGATGGATCGACCCATCAGTACAACGACCTACCTATCATCGTTGCCGGTGGTGGAAACCGGCTTCGCCTAAAACGCCACATCAATCTTCCCGAGGGCACTCCCCTCGCAAACCTATGGCTCACTCAGGCAAACCTGTGCGGCCTACCGATCCAGCAATTCGCAGATAGTAGCGGAGTCATCAAGGCGCTCTTGGCATAGATCTATCGACTTAGGAAGCTACTGTGAAGTGTTGCAGTAGCCCGAAAATGGATAAAGCCCTCAAATTCCTCCCAACCCGTCTGTCCATCACCGCCAAGGGCAAGAAGCGACCAAGACAAGGTGATTCGGGTTGCTCTGAGCAAAACGGCAAACAGTCTGTAACGCGGAAGTTCCCCGGTTCCGGCTGCGCTTGCCTAGCGTCGGTTTGATCTCCGGGGTCCTTGGACCTCAAAAAAACCGAAAATCTGCAACGTTCGGGACGCTAGCCAGAAAAACGCGTCCTACAGTTCCCTGTCCTTGAAATAGATCCAAAGACGGATCCCCAAATCGAAAGGCATACCTGAATCCTTCGTTAACCAACTCTTGAACCACAGAGCCACTCTCAATCCGTCATGTTTCCAAACGCTAAACGACAATCCAACGTTCATGGAAATCTATCCCATCGAATGAGGCGGGGTAATCTCCCCATTCTCATCGCGGTTTTACTCGTTCCGTTCGTGGGAATGCTTGCGCTCTCGGTGGATGTAAGCTACTCGATAAGAAAGCATGACGAGCTTCAACGCGCTGCTGATTTCGCTGCACTCGCGGGTGCCAGAGAACTTGTGCCCGATGCGAACGGGCATCAGAGCAGTGAGAAAGTAAACGAACGTATTCGAGATGTGGCTCAAAGTCGACTATCTAGCCTTTCAAACTTTTCTGTTCTCCAAGATGACGTTTCCATTGGTCGTTACGAGAAGGCAACCGCTTATACTAATTTCACAATCAGTCAGACTGGAACGTTTGACACCGTCAAAGTGACGCTACGGCGTGATGGCAATGCCAACAATCCTTTGCCACTATTTTTCGGCGGGATCTTTGGCCTCGTAGAGAGTGAAGTGATCGCTACTGCTACCGCAGTGCTCCAGCGTCCCACAGCCATTCGCCCTGGGGCCGTCGTCCTGCCTTTTGCTCTCCCCGCGTCGGCATGGCGAGATTGTCAGCCGGATTCACCACTGCTTATGCGTGCCGACGGTAAGCTAATCAACCCTAGCGGCCAAGTATTGGACGAGGATTGGGGAACCGTTGACTTTGGAACGCGTCGAAATGAGTCAGCTAGTCTTTACGAACAGGTGATCGATGGGTTGCATGAGTCGCATCTTTCTGAGCTTTACCGAGACGGTAGAATCCCCATCCGTTCAAGCATCGATAGTGGACAAGAAATTTGGGTTCGCGCTAAAACAGGGCTACCCAAAGAACTAGAAGCGACCATTCCTAGAATCGAAGGCCAACCTCGGCTTGCCCCGTTAGTCTCCCAGAGGTTCGGCAAAGATCGTGATCTTGAATTCAAAATTGTCGACTGGGTGGTTGTGGTCCTCAAGAAGATTCCCAATTCCCAAACGTTTGAGACGACTCTCGAAGTCAGGCCCTCGTATCTCTACGATGGTCTCCTTCGGCCCTCACGAGACCTTTGTGCAGACGAAGGCCTCATCATCGGAGCGTTCACCTCACCCGTACTGGTTGACTAAACGATTCGGGTCGCTCTACTAGAATCCTTCTTGCAAAGGATAAAACGATGCGATTCATTCAATCAACATGGGTTCCTGTCAACCGGAATCCCTTTGAACGAACCCAACGGTGGCTGCTCGTGTTGA
>JAYYHM010000048.1:0-9198 GCA_036148415.1 Planctomycetota bacterium | reverse complement strand
GTGCTTGTGCGGACAACACACACCTTCCTTGGTGCTGGATAGATGAGACTGCAGCCATCAATGGCCCCACCGTTCGTCTAATCGTATACCGAATCGCCCATTCACCACAACGTTGGCTTATAAATCGCTCGTCAGGACGCCAAAACGCAATCACTCCAATTGATAGCAAAACATCCCTACGGCAGAGTGATGGCTTCATCGAGGTTCATGATTGCTCTAGCCACCAAGCGCCAGCGATTTTGGTTTGAACTCATCTCCTGGGCAAATTCAAGCATCATCGCTGTCTCACTTTCAGTTGGCATCCGGACCATCACTCTCTGAAAAAGTCGTTGAACCCTCTCAAGGTCACTCGCTGCTGAGCCCAAATCCGACTCAATCTTCAATGCAAGCAAATCTGCAATTTCAAGAAACATCGGATCATTCAGCAGGGTCAGCGCCTGAAGCGGGGTGGTGCTGGTTTCGCGCCGGGCCGTGCAGACTTCACCGGAGGGACCGTCGAAAGTGGTGAATGCAGCGAACGGGGCGGTGCGTTTTCTGAAGGTGTAGAGTGACCGGCGATAGCGGTCTTCGCCTTTGGAAACATCCCAGGCTGGTGCACCGTAGGCCAATTGCATCACCGATGCAGGCTGAGGGGGATATACACTTGGCCCTCCCATCGTGCTCACCAGCGAGTTCGATGCTGACAATAGAGCATCCCTCAAAACCTCACCCGTCATGCGACGCGAGGGAAAGACGGATAGCCAACGGTTCTGTGGGTCTACCTCAGGAGGCGACGCGAGAGCTTGTCGATAAACCGATGAGAGAGCAATATGCCGGTGCAATAATTTTACGGACCAGTCGTGCTTCATGAACCGAACGGCAAGGTGGTCAAGCAGTTCGCGGTGGGATGGCTGCTCACTCTGTGTTCCAAAGTCACCGGCGGTTCTCAACAGCCCTGTGCCAAAGAACTCTCGCCACGCTCGATTCACCGCTACCCGCGCTCCGAGCGGATTATCCTGACTCACCAACCACTTCGCTAAATCAAGTCGATCATTCACGACGCGACTTTCTGCGGAATGAAAAATACGGGGGATCCCTGCACGGACCTGATCCCGGGGCTGCAGATACTCACCTCGATGTCGCCTAAAGGTTTCCCGATGATCGACTTGTGCTCGTTCTCGCATGACCAAGGTGCGCGCTGGCTTGGGCATGCTGGCTGAAATGCGATCAATCTCTTTGCGGTGACTCTTGAGAAGCGTTGATTCCAGAATGAAGTGTTCAGAAAGTTTGGAGTATTGTTCCTTGGTGACTTGATGGGGTTGTCTATCGAACAGCCAGGTAGCCCATTCACTTGGAGTGGTCACAGCCTTTGGCGGGGGAGTCCCCGTGGCAAGCGCGATGCGGAATTTCCCGAGTGCTGCTGCGAAATGCCTCTCGAATAACATTTCCACCTCGAGTTCCCCGATCTCTTTCAAGGGATTAGCAAAATGAACCACCAATTGGCTCGCTTTTCCCTCACGACCAGCAGTAGACCAGCCAGTGGAACCGTCGGAGTCGATCACATTACTCGCGTTAGCGTTACCTGAGCCGACACTGATTTTGCCATAACTGTGGGATGCATCGATGAGTTGGATGGGTTCTCCATTGAGTCGCAATTGAATCTCACTTAAGAAGAAATCCCCGCGCCGCCCCTCATAAAAAGCCATCCCGGGCCCTCCCTCCGGCAATGAAGCGTCGGGTAGAACCTCCAACCTCAGAGCGTTGGATTCCAACATCTCGCGGGTGATGGGAAAATAAAGTCGATAGATATCACGCTTGGTTACATCCCCCCTTGCCAAAATCGCACCGTCGTCGGTGACCGCAAGCTTCGGCCTGGTGGATTCGTAATGGTCAAGTTCTAACACTCGCCATGATCGTGCCTGACTCATCTGCTCGAGCACCCAAGCCTCAAAGGCGTTGTGTATCTCCGTTGAAGCGTGTGATTCCCTATCCTGCCACTTCTCAAAAGGGAGCAGCAATTGCTCGGCAAGCCTACGATTGAGTTGCCGCACTTGATTTTGCGAGCGACTCCTTTCCTCATCGGCCTCAGGATGCGGCACGATCAAATCAGGCTCATCGGCCTGATTGAACAAAGCCATCAATCCGTAGTACTCATCTTGCTGGACAGGATCGAACTTATGGGTGTGACACCGCGCACAGCCAATTGTCATCCCCATCCAGATGGTCCCAGTTGTCGCAACACGATCCACTAATGCGTAGAAGCGGTATTCCTGTGGATCGATACCACCCTCTTCATTCAGCATTGTATTTCGATGAAACCCAGTTGCGACGCGTTGCTTCAAGGTCGCCTCAGGAAGCATATCTCCAGCTAACTGCTCGATGGAAAATTGATCGTAAGGAATATCCTGATTTAAAGCCTCAATCACCCAATCCCGATAAGGCCAAATCGACCGGGGCCGATCTTTCTCGTACCCGTTGGTGTCACTGTAGCGGGCCAGATCTAACCAAGTGCTGGCAAACTTCTCACCATACCGTGGAGAAGCAAGCAACCGCCCGATCAATCTTTGCACTGCCGCAGGGTGATCATCCTCAACGAATCTCTTCACCTCATCCGGATCAGGGGTTACCCCCAAGAGATCCAGTGAAAGACGGCGAACCAAACGCCTGCGATCCGTTGGTGACTGAGGCCTCAATCCCTCCTGCTCCATCCGATGAAGCACGAATCGATCGATATCATTGGCACACCATACGGGGTCCTCCACCGCTGGAGCTGATTGAGCCTGTGGAGGCACGAAAGCCCAATGTTTCTCGAAGTCACCCCCAGCATCAATCCATTCTCGAAGCTGTTGGATCTCCACCTCCGTTAATTGATACCCCGTCTCTCGCGGCGGCATCACAAGATCAGGGTCATCGGAGATTACCCGTAGAATCAGTTCGCTTTCCTCAGGATTGAAAGCGTCGATCACCGAATAACCACCACGATCAGCGTGGGCGGACTCCTGCTGGTCCAATCTCAGATCGCTCTCCCGAGTCTCTTCGTCCGGACCATGGCACTCGAAGCAGCGACGTGCAAGAAGTGGGCGAATGCTGGTAGAGAACAAGCTGGAATTGGGTCGATGAATCGATTTCGTTCGTTCGGAGTTACCCGCATCACGTCCGCTCGAAAGCTCGTCTGCGAACACGGCATCCCCAAAAATTATTGGGTTCCCGAAAAGTAAAACCCACCAGAGTACCGTTTGCGATGAAATACCGAATCCGTTCATTTGGCGTGATGGCGACTGGCTTTTAACCATAACAAGCGGTGAGTGAAAGTTCGATTTTAGTGAGTGTAAGTGATTGGCATCCCTGAACTCCCATCATACTCCATCCTCAACCACGTAGACGTTTCCAACCAAGAGTTACCTTTTTCCATCTTCCTGGTCACGGGCGTGTTTCGCTTCAATCGCTCCGCCATAGATTTCGTGGAGCACAAGAAGGAACATGCCAAACAAAAGAGGCGTCACAAAATAGAGAAGACGAAAGATCAGAACGGATGCGAGTACTGAATCCCCAGCGGTGTCGCGTAGGAGTGTCAAGAGAATCACCTCAAGAACGCCGAGTCCCCCAGGCACTTGTGTGATGATTGAAACCGCAATCGCCATCAGAAAGGAAGCTAAAACGAGTGAAAATGGCACCATGGCATCCGCCGGCATGACCAGATAGAGAGTGGTCGCCGAGATGAGCAGGTCAAGTGCTGAAACAGAAGCTTGCGCCGCCATCAGCCCCGGTTCCGGTGCAACGAGCCGCATGCCACCGATAGGCCAAGGTTTGCGCCACAAGAAGCAGACAAGCAGGTAGGTTAAAGCAAGGCCCAGCAGAATTGCTCCCAAGGTCCTCGTTCCCACCGGTAGTGGCACTTCGGCAGGTAAGTCAATCGGAACTGCGACCAGCACAACACCACCCAAAACCCACAGCCCACTCCAAAATGTAAGACCCAACATCGCCACAAGCACGACGATCTGTCTCGAGGTTAATCCCCATCGGCTATAAAAGCGGAAACGGATTGGGGTAGCTGCCAAAAGCGAACCTAGATTGTTGCCCAGGCTAAACCCAAGGAAGGAGACCAAGGTAACACGTCTGAGAGGAAGCGACCGACAGACATACCGCAGAGCAAGGAGATCGTAAGCGGAGAGCAGACCGTAGTTTAAAGCGACAAGCACGAACCCGATCAACAGGTAGGTGAGGGGCACACCGGTTAACCCCATCTGAAAATCGGCCCAAGTGATATTCTGCGACTCACGAATCAACAGCCTAACGGCCAGCCCGAATAGTATCGCAGCCATCAAGGGACCAGCAATCGATTTTATTTTTCGCTTATTCAACTATCTTTACAGTCCTCTAAGATGACAGGCTCCACTGGATTGACACCCAAAGAGCGTTAATCGGCATACACCGATTTGCTGGTCATGATCTTGGCCCAATCGCATACCCAGTCGCAAGCCCCCAAACCTGCTACGAGGTCAACGCACGGTGAAAAAGGATGTTGCGTAGGCATTTTTCGACCACAACACTCTTCAAGCTACGGGTAACCATTGGATAAAACGGTCGTTAAAGGACGAACAGGGGACGAACCGACAAATACCTGACCTGGAGTACACCTGCCTCCACGAGGTCAAATTAGGCCAAAAGTGGAGCAAACCCTTCTTCGCTGACCATCAACGCTCCATTGTCAAGCGAAAACAATGCTATGCCGATGTGCTCGGGGGCACCTCCGAAACGAACTCCGCCTTGGGTACCTAAGGACAAGCAAGGTTTCACCGAAATTCAAAAGCGATCCGCATCTGGCCATCTGGACACGACACCCACTAAATGTTGGAATTCTAGAAGCGGGTGCGAACCGTTATCGAACAGTCATATTAAAACGAATAGAGATGTCATGAAGAAGGTCAAGCACGAACTCGTTGTCCTGGGTGGTGGTCCAGCTGGCTATGTTGCAGCAATCAGAGCTGCTCAATTGGGCATCGATGTGGCATGCATCGACGAAAACCCGAGGTTCGGTGGAACGTGTCTTCGGGTAGGGTGCATCCCTAGCAAAGCTCTTCTTGAATCAAGCCATCACTACGAAGAAGCGAAACATCGTTTCGGTGAGCACGGAATACAGGTAGGCGATGTAAAGCTTGATCTTGATGCGTTGATGGCTCGCAAGTCGAAAATTGTTGACACCCTGACGGGTGGCATTGACATGCTATTCAAGAAACAAGGTGTCACTCCGTATCGAGGCAGGGGACGCTTCGAAGACGCGACAACCATCTTGGTCGAAGGTGAAGAGAACTTCAGCATTGAAGCCGATCAGATTCTGATTTGTGCAGGTAGCCATCCAGCAAGACTCTCGTCCGTCGAAGAGGACGGAGAATATATTGGCAACAGCACCACTGCGCTTTCATTCCCCACTATTCCTCAAAAATTGGTTGTGATCGGAGCAGGCTACATCGGCCTCGAACTAGGGAGTGTCTGGAACCGCCTTGGCAGTGAAGTGATTGCGCTCGAAGCGTTTGACCGTATCATGCCAGGCATCGACGGTGAAATTGCATCTTCAGCTCATCGTGGATTTAAAAAACAAGGCATCGAAATTCGCACGGAAACATTCGTTCAATCGGCTAAGCGAAAAGGTGACGGATGTGTTGTCGAGATCAAAGACGGTGAACCCATCGATTGTGATCGAGTTCTCCTCGCTACCGGTCGCACACCGGCGACAGATGATCTTGGTCTCGAGGGAATCAACCTGGAGACGGATCAACGTGGATTCATTTCCGTTAACGAGAATTTTGAAACTGCAGTTGAAGGGGTTTACGCCGCGGGGGATTGCATCGGCGGGGCAATGCTTGCCCACAAGGCGATGGAAGAAGCGATTGTGTGCATCGAGAGAATGGTCGGCATGAAAAGCCACGTGAACTATGATGTCATTCCCGCGATCGTTTACACCCATCCTGAAATTGCATCTGTCGGGCGTACAGAGGAACAGTTGAAAGAGGATGGCGTTAACTACCTGAAAGGTGTCTGCCCTTACGGTGCCAACGGTCGAGCAAGAACACTCGGAGAAATCGATGGGCGAGTAAAAATTTTGGCGGATTCCGTCACAGACCGTGTTCTCGGAGTACATATCATCGGAGCACGTGCTGGCGATATGATCGCGGAAGCGGCAACCGCCATGGAGTTTGGTGCAAGTAGTGAGGATATCGCTCGAACCTGCCACGCACATCCCACACTCGCAGAAGCGATGCACGAGGCCGCTCTCGCAGTCGACAAACGTGCCATTCACACTGCATGAGCATGTAAGCAGGAGGGCTGAAAAGGCGAGTCAACCGATCGCACCGAAGACCACCGTTTTGCGGCTCTTTCTAACGGACGAATTCCCGTAGCTGGGTGGCGTACCAGTCAACTGAGTTCTGGGTTACACGCAATCAATACCTCCCTCTTACCACCAACCGGGCCTCGCACTCTTTCCACATCGAAACCCGCGCTTTGGAAACGTTCCCTCACGAGCCGACTGACGCAATAACTGGTCAGCAAACCTCCTGGTTTTAGACAACTTCTAGCCCGCCGGAGAGCTTCCACCGTCCAAAGCTCAGGGTTAGCGACTGGTGCGAAAGGATCGTAGTAAATCGCATCGACCAAAGCTTGGCCCTGCTCGAGTTCCGTCACGCAGTCACCTAAAGTGATGGTCACTTCCAAGGCTGGGGATGCTGGTGTTGGATCCTTCAAGTCCGGGCTTTCCGCTCTGGCTCCAATCCTGCTTCCTGGAGACCAATGATATTTTCCATGGGGAATACTATCACCTAACTCTTGGATCCAATGAAGGAAATCATCAACGATCCAGGGATTCTGGAGGTGTTGTTCAATTTGCAACAACTTGATCACTTCCCAATCCAACAGATTGCATTCGTACGCATGATAGCGAAGAGGTGCTCGGTTGCTTAAGGCATGATCGATAGTGATCAACATCCCCAAGGCAGTTCCCAACCCAATCTCAATCACCTGGACCTCCGACCCTTGTCGAAGCTTTGTCCCGACACCGCTGTTCTCGAGGTAAACATGCAATGTTTCTGCAAGTGCACCAGATGCACTGTGAAATGCGATCCGGCTGGTTGGGTTTATAAGAGTGCGACTACCATCATCCGTTATCTGAATCACCCAGTCGCTCTGGTTGGGTATTTCGATGACAGGCCGTTCAACCAAGTGAGTCCTCCCCAAAAATGGACGACGCAAGGATTGCCGTCCTGCAGTGTTCTAAGCCTACAAATCCGCCATCCATCTCTCCGGACAACGACGTCCCGGACATTAATTTTCGAAGAAGAGCTTGAATTGCCTGTGAATCTCGCAACGTCACCAACAAAGGGACCGCGTCTGCTCTGTCCTATCTTACCGGAGAGTCCAGCAGAAAAATGCCTATCATGCGCAAATTACAGGTGGCACAGATGTAAAAAAATGCATTTGAAAGTTGAAGCGGGTAGCTTCTGGTCGGCTCAACATTCTGACCGAATCAGTGATTCGCTCCTCGCCGAACTCTTTCCTAATAGGTTAAACTGGAGCGGGGCTCAGTAGAGAACCAAAAAGCTCTCGGGTCCCGAGAAACGCTGCATACCATCCTGTTGGATTTTCAGGTGCAGAGTTGACCGTGTTTTCTATACTTTGGAATGTGAATACATCTTGGATATTGAACCCCTCATCGGCAAACTCAATGACGTCAAAGCCGGTCTCCAGAGTGTGATCCGAGGCAAAGCCCCCGTGATCGACGCGGTATTGACATCCATGCTCGCGGAAGGAAGTGTTTTGCTGGAGGATGTTCCTGGAGTAGGCAAAACCACGCTTGCCAAATCGCTTGCATCTCTCATTGAACTCAATTTCCAGAGAGTGCAGTGCACTCCCGATCTATTGCCCGCAGATATTCTGGGCAGTTCGATTTATCAACCCAACAGCGGTACGTTTGAGTTTCGACCCGGACCTATCTTCTGCGATCTTTTGATTGCCGACGAAATCAATCGGGCATCACCGCGAACCCAGAGTGCACTGCTGGAAGCGATGGCAGAGGGACAGATCACGGTAGATGGCACGAGACACCAACTAGAAAAACCGTTTCTGGTGATTGCGACCCAAAATCCGGCGGGTTACGAGGGCACTTTTCCCCTACCCGAATCGCAGTTAGATCGTTTTCTGCTACGACTTTCCATGGACTATCCCGACGCGAGCAGCGAAATTGACTTGCTACTGGATCAACCCACCGACGATCCTGACTTTTGCCTACAAGCCGTTATGACACGTCAGGAGTTAACCGTATTACAACAATATGTTCGCGAGTTAAATGTAGATCGCAAGATTGCCAAGTACATCGTCGACCTGGCCTCGGCCACGCGCTACGACAGCAGGATCCGCACGGGCTGTAGTCCAAGAGGATCGAAGATGCTCCTCCGCGCCGCTCAAGCCAAAGCAGTTTTGGAGGGCAGAGACTATGTCCTCCCCGATGATGTGCAAGCGTTAGCTCCCTCAGTGTTTAGTCATCGGGTGAGTCTTCGTAATGCGTCACTGAATGCGCCCGACTCGGTGGCAATACAGCAAGAAATTGTTGCACAGGTGGAGGTTCCCGTTTGAGCATTGCCTTCCAACAGCCAACCCTTCAAACCTCGCGACGCAAGACAGCAAAAAGTCCGCTAGGATCTTTTCTCCGATTGCTTTGGCGAGCCCCCCTACTTGCATTGCAAGTACTGACATTACCTTTTCGCATCGTGCGTTGGTTGCGTCAGTCGATGACCGTGGCCTCGGGAACACTTTTGGTGGTCAGCATTGCATCGCTTAACATTATCTGGGGATACCCATGGCTAGGCATTTTCTCAGCCTGCTTTTCCATGTTTTTTCTGGGGAGACTTCTGAGCACACTGATGCGTCCCAAGCTGGATTACCATCTCTCCCTTCCAAGATCGGTGCCAGTCGGTCATCATCTGGCGATTCCTATTCGCTGTCGTAATCGAGGCCGATTCCCGGCCTTAAAGTTCCTGATTTCGTTTGATCGAAGACGTCCGGGTAAGGGCAAGCGAAAATGGTTTCGTCGGCGGAGTCATGCATACCGTGCCCAACATGCGTCTTCTCCACCGAGTCCGATCTCTATTCTCGAGGCGGGCAGAGCCGAGAGAGTGACCTCCTCTATTTGTTTCAACGAACGAGGTAAACAGTACCTCCCAGCAATTA
>JAYYHM010000047.1:0-2905 GCA_036148415.1 Planctomycetota bacterium | reverse complement strand
CTTCCTGATCGCCTTCAACGCGATCAACGGCAATGCGATGGAGCCACTTTCTTATGAAAAAGATATCCGTCCGATTTTTCGTGCTCACTGCTTCGATTGCCATGGAGCGACCGACGAAATGGAAGGTGGTCTAGATCTGCGACTCGTCCGATTTATGAAAGAAGGCGGAGATAGCGGCCCCGCAATCGTGAGCAAGGATCCTGAATCGAGTCTTCTCTTGGAGAGAATCACCAGTGGTGAAATGCCACCTGGAGACACGACTCTGAGTGATCAAGAATTAGAGATCTTGAAAAATTGGATTCAAGAGGGCTGCAACACTCTGCGGCCGGAGCCAGAAACGATCGAATCTGGCCTAGGCATCACTCCAGAAGAAAGAGACTTCTGGGCGTTCGAATCCATTGTTACCCTGACAAGCCAGGAACTCAATGATCGCGTCCCCGACTCGGTTGCTACGAGTGACTTAGACAAGCAGTATATACTTGAAAGTATCAACTCGCTCGTTGGTCAAGCCGCGAGTTCCAACCTAGAGCACTTCGACGAAGATCAGATGCGGGGTGAATTACTCCACAGTGCGCGCGGCACACTGCTTGCGAATGAGGCATCAAAAGAGACGCTGATTCGAAGAGTCTATTTGGATCTTCTTGGATTACCGCCAAGCCCCGAGGCAATGAATGAATGGCTGAATCACGACAGCTCAACATGGTATTCCGACATGTTGGATAAGCTTCTCGAATCACGCCAATATGGTGAACGTTGGGGTCGTCACTGGCTGGATGTCGCGGGATATTCAGATTCCGAGGGCTACACCAATAGCGATGCAATCCGACAATGGGCTTGGAAATACCGAGACTGGGTTGTTGATGCACTCAATCAAGATATGCCTTTCAACCGGTTCATTATCGAACAGCTCGCAGGAGACGAACTGGCTGGTGAAATCCAGGGCGATCTATCGGAGGAACAGATTGGTCTGTTGACGGCAACAGGATTTTTACGGATGGCCGCCGATGGGACGGGCAGCGGATCCAATACACCTGAGGCGAGGAATCAAGTCATTGCTGACACCTTAAAAATCATTGGCACCTCCCTCCTCGGTTTATCGGTTCAGTGCGCCCAATGCCACGACCACCGATATGACCCGATACCACAGCAAGATTACTATGCTCTCCGTGCGGTATTCGAACCCGCGATGAATTGGCAATTGTGGAAAGTTCCCAATGCTCGGCGGCAATCGCTCTACACTCAAGCTGATCGCGACATTGCAGCCTCCATCGAGAAGGAAGCACAAGTCGTTGCAACGGCGAAACAGACTGAACTCGATCGCTACATGAGTGAAGCACTTACGGCTGAACTAGATCGTCAACCCGAAGAACTTCGAGAAGCACTTCGCGTCGCATATCAAACCCCGAAAGAACAACGAACCACCGAGCAGAGTGACCTTCTCAAAAAGCACCCCAGCGTGAATATCACTGCGGGCAACCTCTACCAGTACATCCCCGAATCCAAGCCCAAGCTTGCGGAATTCGACACAAAAATCCAAGCAATACGCTCAAAAAAACCAGAGGAGCAGTTCCTAAGAATTCTCACCGAACCCTCCAGTGAACCTCCCATCACCAAACTCTTTCATCGCGGTGATCACCAACAGCCTAAGCAATCCATCACCCCACACGCCTTACAGATCAGCTGCCCGGAAAATGATCTGCAACACTTCCCAACCACTGATCCAAATCGGAGTACAACCGGTCGGCGCTTAGCCTTTGCAAAGTGGTTGACCGGACCGGATCATCCGCTTTTCGCAAGGGTCATTACGAACCGCATCTGGTTGCATCATTTCGGAACTGGGATCGTACGCACACCAGCAGATTTTGGTCGGCTCGGTCACCGCCCAACTCATCCAAAATTACTTGATTGGTTAGCGACAGAATTCCGCAACCAAAATTGGAGTCTGAAAGCACTTCATCGAATAATCATGAAATCGGCTTTATATCGACAGACTCGAGGACAGCATTATGACTTGAACTCTGATCCCAGAGTAAGTGATCTCTCTGCGGCCACGGTAGAAGTGCTCAAACATCATCAGTTTGCCTTCGCTGATCTTCTGAGATTGGATGCCGAATCGTTAAGGGATTCCATTCTGATGGCAAGCGGCGCATTGGAAAGCACCATGGGCGGAAAACCCGTGAATGTGAAAGAAGATGCTACCGGTGCTGTGATCGTCGATCAAAACAGTGGCCGAAGAAGTCTTTACATTCAGTCGAGGCGAACCAAACCCGTTTCCATGCTGCAGACATTTGATGCACCGATCATGGAGACGAACTGTGAAATCCGAGTCAACTCCACAGTCGCTACGCAATCGCTCATGATGCTCAACAGTGAATTCACATTGCATCATGCTGCAAAACTAGCGGATCGCGCAGCAAACGAGTCATGTGTCTTGCCACCGAATTCTTCTTACACAGCCCCTGAAATCGCAACACCTAATGCATCATCATGGAGCTACGGATTCGGCGAATATGATGCGGAGACAGGAAAACTTAGCCATTACTCTCCTCTAAATTTTTGGACAGGAGATCAGTGGCAAGCGGGTGAAAATTTACCTGATCCAGAGAGTGGATGGGTACTGCTCAATCGAACTGGTGGACACCCTGACTCCAAAGAACGTAGTGTGATTCGGTCTTGGCAATCTAACACAGAAGGATCAGCGGTCATTCAGGGAACACTATCGCACGGATCACCCAATGGGGATGGTGTTCAGGGGCGGGTTGTCTCAAATCGTTCCGGACTTCTTGGCACATGGAAAACGAAACAAGGAAGCGTGAAGACCGAGATCAAGGCCTTTGACCTGAAGCCGGGAGAAATCATTCACTTCATCACAGAATCCATTGAGAGTGTTACCTCGGACTCTTTC
>JAYYHM010000046.1:0-11110 GCA_036148415.1 Planctomycetota bacterium | reverse complement strand
TAGCAGAATGTTTACGACATCCGCTGCCTTGGTCGCGTCAGCAATCGACATGGGCTCAAAACCGTGCGATACAGCGAGATCGTAATTTGCTGAACCGGGTCTCTGACCAATCACCACCTCACATCCACTATCTCGAAGGTTCTGAGCCTGAGCGTGCCCCTGTGAACCGTATCCCAGAATGGCAACTGTTTTGCCTTTGAGATGTGACAGGTCGGCATCATTTTCGTAATAAATCGTTGCAGCCATTGAATTCACTTTCTTTGTAGTAAGGGCTGAAGTTATTGGTTTTGCCTACCTATTCGTTTCACAGTCAGGCAAAATGATTTGTCTTGGTAAGTAGTGTGTGAGAGGTGAAAGATTATTTCATCAACTCAAATCCAGTTCCCATGATTGGTGAATTTCACTTCACTCGTATCGGGGGAGGTGTCCAGATTCGCTGCTACGAAATCCTTGAATGGATCCTTAGCAAATAACGATTCCGTGATCACTCGTAATCCCGCAAGCCAACCTTGATTGAGAGCTCTATTGATCCGACTCTAAATCTTGAGGCTGCGGGTCATTGCAATACGGCCCGTTCTCACCAACTCGCTGATTCCATAAGGCCTCATGCGTTCGATGAAAGCTTGCACTTTGTTCTCTCGACCGCTGATCTCAACCACGATCTCCTGCGGACCGACGTCGACAATCTTTCCCCGAAAGATGTCAACCAGCTCTCGGATCTCGCTGCGTTTGGCTCCGGCTGGTGCTTGAACCCGCAGCAACAACAGATCTCTTTCGACAAAGTCGCTGCTGCTAATATCCAGAACTCGAACCACAGTAACGATTTTTTCGAGCTGCTTACGGACCTGCTCCAGAACATCATCATCGCCCACGACGACGAAAGTCATTCTCGAGAGATGCGGATCCTCAGTTTCACCCACAGCGAGTGAATCGATATTGAAGCCACGTGAGGCCAACATGCCGGAAATGTGCGCAAGAACGCCTGGCACGTTTTGCACGAGAGCCGAGATCACATGCCGTTGTTCAGAATTGGACATCAGGTTGAGCCGAAGGGAGCAAGATCAACTAAGTTTCAGAACAAATACGCTGCGGTATTCGTGTGAGCATCATAATTTTCAACACTAAATCCAACAAGGGCTACGATTTCAGGCTTTGAAGAACTCCCGCGGTGATCGCAACGATTAATCTGGCAAGGTCAGGGAGCTTTGCCTACCCAGCTGGGCTTGAAATTGGGCAATCTGCGTCTAGGCGAGGGGATCGCTACGCGTAAAACTGGCGATTTCGCGCATTCCCAGTCAGTTACTGGAGCGGTTAACGGAAAAAAGTGGCAAAATGAAGTTGGTAATCTTTGTCACGGAGTCTCGTTCATCTGGGATTAGCAGCCTTGAACTTTCGTATTAATCTCCCAGCCTACCGCGGTCCGATCGATCTTCTGCTGTACCTGGTTCGGCGGCACGAGGTCAGTCTGACCGAAATGCCGATCAGTAAGATCGTGCAACAATATCTGGACTATATCGAAGTCCTCAAGGAACTCGATCTAGGTGATGTTGGGGATTTCGTCGATCTCGCCAGCACTCTCGTTGAGCTCAAAAGCCAAGCTGTCCTACCCAAGATTGAGGAAGACACCGAAGAAGAGGAGATTACCGAATCCCAAGAAGAACTGGTGGAACGATTACTTCAGTACAAGGAAATTCGAGATGCGGCCGCAGTTCTGGATGAAATGGGAACTCGTTGGCAGCAACGATACGAGCGTCTGAGCGATGATCTCCCCGCCCGACGACTGGATTTGGGTGACCAGCCTCTCGCGGACCTAGAAATCTGGGACTTGGTCAGTGCCTTCGGTCGGATTATGAGAGAAGCCGCGGGCCCACCCGCAACCGAGGTGGTTTACGATGACACGCCGATCCATGTCTACATGCAACAGATTCATCACAGACTTCGCGATGAAAACCGAGTGCCATTGATGGATATGGTCACTGGCGGCATTCACAAATCATCCTTGATAGGGTGGTTCCTTGCCACGCTGGAACTGACTCGTCATCACGGTGCTGCGGTGGAACAGGACACACACGGGGATATTTTTGTCGTCCGAACCCAACTTTACTCGGAGAACCTCAATGTCAACGAGGTCGACAACTACGATGCGAGCGAATTTCAGACCGTGAACATGCCTGGTCAGCCACGCTAATGGAACTTCATTCCAGAAATGGATCTCTTTCACTCCATGCTGAATTCATAGGGTTGCATGGGTTGGCCGGCAAGAAAGAAATAAGAACATTCGAATCCCGTGGATTTTAAGAAGCGAAACGCCTCACGCATTCTAAACGGCGAGATGCCTCGCGAAGAATTCTCTGGTCGTTATCCTATAGGGGTAAGATTTTTGGGCTTCACGCGTGTCCGCTTACCCCGCCTTATTTCTTAACTGCTTTTGTTCCGGAATCCATGCTGGTAAAAAATGCGCCAATTTTGAGCCATATCCACGACGGCCTCACTATCGAAGGGTATTCGCGAGCGGCAGTCCAAACGTGTTGGCGATTAAACGAACTAAAAATTCTATTTGACGTCGGGATCCAACCATGGGACTTCATGGGGACCCCGACTGCATTCATTTCGCATGCGCATCTCGATCATATTGCAGCCCTTCCCGCGTATGTCTCTCGACGCCGCATGATGAAGATGGATCCGCCGGTTATCTATCTTCCCGATTCAGCAGTTGATGCAGCTTGGGAAATGTTACAAACGGTTCGAAAACTCGATCGAGGAACCATGCCCTGTGAACTCATAGGCCTACTTCCCGGTGACCAAATTGACATCAGTCGTGAATATGTTGTCACCGCACTACCTACAACGCATACGATCGACTCCGTAGGTTTTGTTGTGCATCAGAGACGACACAAATTAAAGCCGGAGTTTCAAAATCTCGATGGACAACAAATCAAAGAAAAAAAATTGGCGGGCGTCGAAATCACAAAGGAAATGAGAATCCCTTTAATTGCTTACACCGGTGATACATCACCGAAGGGCCTCGACCAGAACCCTGTTTTTTATGAATCAAAGATTCTGATTTCAGAAATGACCTTTGTTGCTCCGGAGCATAGAAAGGACAAAATCCATAAACATGGTCATATGCACGTCGATGATTATCGAGCTAGACAAGATCAATTCCAGAATGAACTGATCATCGCCAGTCACCTCAGCACAAGATACAACGTCTCTCAAGTTAAAAAATTTGTCGCTAAAGCGTTACCGGATGCATTAGACGGACGTCTCAAATTATGGATCTAGTATCGAAGCATGCCGCCGCGAGATGGGAGAAGCCAAGATCAGCTTACATTCATATTCCATTTTGTCGTCATCGCTGCGGTTATTGCAATTTCAGCGTGGTCGCGGATCGGGATGATCTCATTGATCGTTACGTGAAAGCGATCAAAAAGGAACTGTGTCGATTAAAACGCCCTCTCCTTGACACACTCTTCCTTGGTGGCGGAACACCAACACACTTATCCAATTCGCAACTCAACAAGCTACTTGAGAGCTTGAATCAACTCTTTGATTTGAATGAGTTGACCGAATTTAGTGTCGAAGCAAACCCTGAAGACACTGATCAAGAGAAACTTGATTGCCTACGAAGCTGGGGAGTCAATCGAATCTCTTTTGGGGTCCAATCTTTTCGTGCGGAAAAACTGAATACTCTGCAGAGGAATCATACCGGCAAAGAAGCGGTGGCAGCCATCGAACTTGCAGCCAAAATTTTCAACAATCTATCGATCGATCTGATCTTTGGTGCCCCCGGGGAGACGACATCCCAGTGGGAAGAAGACCTACAAACAGCTCTCGCACTACCGATACAACACTTATCCACCTACGCATTGACGTACGAAAAAGGAACTCAATTCTGGAATCAACGTCGCCAGGGAGCAATCAAACCGGTTGATGAGCAAACAGAAGTTGAGATGTATCAAGCAGCGTTAAATCAATGCGGCGAAAAAGGATACCAACATTACGAAATTTCTAGTTTCGAAAAAGATAATCACCGATGCCTCCACAACCTGGCCTATTGGAAAGGGGAAGGATGGTACGCAGCGGGTCCCGGAGCTGCTCGGTTCGTTGATGGATTTCGCGAAGTGAATCATCGCAGCACCTTCACTTACCTTCGGAGAATGGAAAAGGGAATCTCTCCAACCGAGGAAAGTGAACCCATTGATGCGATTCAGTATGCGAGTGAACGCATCGCTTTCGGCATACGTCTGATCGAAGGGATTTGTTTACCAACACTTGACCGCCAACTTGGAATGGAAACCTATCACTTGTTTTCGAAGGCGATCCTCCGCTCCATCGAAGATGGACTGATCGAGGATTCTGCGGGACATCTCAAGTTAACCAGAAAGGGAATCCTCTTTGCTGATACGGTTGCACAACGGTTCCTCGACTCCTCAGCAGTGATTTAGAGAATTGGTGAAAAAGCGGAGGCATCGAGAATCGGTCTTTCTGTCAAAAGATATCAAGAAATTCGTTTACGGTGATGGCCGCGATGATCCAAACCAAGACATTTTAGCCGAGGCCATCACCTAAATATGTGGCAAGAGACACAAAGGCAGAACCACCCCCGGACAGGTGTGCTTGATGTAAGCCTCGAAAATGGATTGAGTCTATTTACTCAATCTTGCCAGAGCACCAGTTTTATCATCGCTAAATCAAAAGACTTTCGTTGGAGGATGAAAAAGGCTTACGTGAGACATATTAATCTCTGTATACTTGCGGAACCGAGCAATCCAATAAACAATGGTATCGGTGTTGATGTTTCCCTTACTTAAACCAAGAGAACAACCATGTCGCGTAAATTAGCATCCGCAGTTTTTGCTATTTGTCTTCCATTGCTGCCTATTTCATTCATCGGCTGCGGCTCTGGCGGTAACGAAGTCGTCGTAGACACACGTCCTGAGGAAGAAATCAACCAGGAAATGGAAGATTATGACGCACAGATGGATGCAGAGGAATCGGAAGAAGTCGCTGAATAAATAAGTGCGATTGATGTCTAAACGTGGAGATCGAAGACGCGCAGTTCGAGAGATGACTGACGATTCGCGCCTCGATACCAAGGAAGTGATATTCGGTAATCGATTTTCCTTTAAGACGGCTCTAGCGGGCATTTCGATGCTCGCTTTTCTTTTGCGCTTTCTCAATGTGATTCAGACCTTCGAAGTACCAACTGTTGTTGAGCTACTTGGCGATGCCAAAGGCTATTTCGATTGGGCACTGGAGATCAGTCAAGGGAACTGGTACGGGACAGAAACCTTTTACCAAGCTCCGCTTTATCCCTACTTCTTAGCGGTGATTATTAAAGCATTTGGTCCGAGTATCACCGTAATCAGAATCATTCAAGCAGCCCTTGGAGCTTGTGGTGTTGCTCTGCTCGGCCTTTCGGTACGGAAGCTACTTTCGGCAAAAACAGGGCTGGTCGCTGCCCTAATACTTGCAACCTATCCGCCAGCAATCTTTTACGACGGAATCATACAGAAAGCTTCGTTGGCAACTTTCCTGCTATGCATCCTTGTTGCTGCATGCGTTCAGTTGCAAAGCCAACCTCGCACAATCGCCGCGTTTCTCGTCGGAGTTGCATTGGGCCTGCTAGTTCTTACAAGAGAGAACGCTCTTTTATGGATCCCCGTGGTGCCGATTTGGATTTACATTACCACTCGCGGTTTGGAGTCCGGCAGCTGGAAGCTTCTCCTTGGCTTTTCCGCTGGAATCCTGACGATACTTTTTCCGATTGCTGCCCGAAACGCGTCACTCGGGGGCGAATGGTCACCTACGACATTTCAGGCTGGAACGAATTTCTATATTGGCAATAACCAGAACGCGAATGGAATTTATATCCCGCTTGTTCCCGGACAGGGAACACCAGCCTTTGAACGCTACGATGCAAAGAAGCTGGCAGAACAAGAGATCGGACGATCCTTAACATCACGGGAAATTTCAAAATTTTGGATGTCCAAAGCTCTGGACGAGATCGCAGAGCAACCTACTCGATGGCTGCAGCTGGTGATTGCCAAAACCTTCATGACATTCAACAGGTATGAGGTTCCCGATGTAGAAAATCTCTACATATTCAGAGAATATTCCGTTCCACTAAAACTCGCGCCTCTGATGCATTTTGGTGTACTTTGCCCGTTGGGAATCTGGGGGCTCATCACGACTTGGCCGAAACGTAGACAGATTTGGCTGATCCAACTTTTCCTTGTAACCATGATTGCGGCGGTCGCTCTATTCTTTATTTTGGGCCGGTACCGTAACCCCGTTGCAATCCTATTGATCCCATTTGCGGCAGCGGGCTTGCTTGACATACTCGATAGAATTCGCATGCGAAATTGGCGAGGTATTAAATATTCATTCATCTCGACCATGTTGGTTGCTGCAATCTTCTGTAACCTCCGTGTCCATGAGGAAGAATCACTACAGGCAAGTTGCTACTCCAACATGGGAATTGCCGCATGCAAAGTTGGAAATTTGCAGGTTGGCATCCAATTTCTGGAACAAGCGGTAGCCGAATTTCCTGAAATGGCCGAAGGTTACGCGAATCTCGGTCGCGCATACTTCCTCGACGGTCAATATGGCCGAGCTGCCAATGCGTTGACAGTGGCTCTTAGGCTGGAACCCCGATTGAGGGGTGCCTACATCCAACTCGGGGAAACCTATGAAATATTGGGAAAAAACGCCGAAGCTCGACAGCAATATCAAGAGGCACTGAGGCTCGACCCCGCAGATACCACGGTTCAAGAGGCTCTCTTGCGTGTTCAGTAGCAGGTAAGCATCCTGTTTTCTCGATTCTTTTTTCAGAGATTTGGTCATGATCCGTGAGATGGAACGACCAATATTCGCGAGCCCCCCCTGAATAGCCATCCAACGCACGTTTTCTTGCAATTCTCTGCCAAAAAGCAGTTTTGGGCGCGTATTTTCCAATTAAATGCCTTCTCCGGCAACTATTACGCTATACTTGTCGGCGAAAGTTCTATTCCCATTTCTTTTTGGAGTCTATTCAATGCGAAGAACGCAGTCTTCGCGACAAGGTTTCACACTTGTGGAACTATTAGTCGTGATTGCCATCATTGGCATCTTAGTAGGCCTTCTGCTTCCTGCAGTTCAGGCTGCCCGCGAAGCTGCAAGACGAATGTCCTGTAGCAACAATTTCAAGCAGATTGGCTTGGCGATCCACAACTATCACAGTGCATTTAAGCAACTGCCAACCAACGGCACCGGCACAAAGCGGATGCTTGGCATGGCAGCTGCATCTCAACGAAGCAATCGACTATTTCTTAGCTGGTTAATTCCAATTACTCCTTTCATTGAGCAGCAAGCTCTATGGGAAGAAATCAGTAATCCAAGTTTTGATGTCGCGCCTGGGCGAACACTTCCCGGTTCAGTGTCAGCCACCGGCTGGCCTGCCATGGGTCCGGCACCTTGGGACACAAGATATGTACCTTGGATCACTCAAATTCCTACCTATCGCTGCCCAAGCGATCCCGCCATTTCGCAATCAGCCGGTCAACTAGGAAGAAGCAATTACGCTTGCTCTCTCGGTGATGCAGTTGACCGAAGTCACAATGGTGGACGTAATGACTATGGCTGGTTTGGTAACACTAACCCGAACTACGATCAAAACTGGGCGGTTCAGCGGGCCCGAGCTGCTCAACGTGGTTTCTTCTGGAATCGAAACGAAATGAAGTTTCGGGACTGCCTCGATGGTCTATCCAACACCATCGCAGCGGGTGAAGTAGTCACTTCCGGTGGAAAGCGTGAAATCATTGCAGATTTCGCCCGGCGTATCCCAATGCGAGCACCTGGTGCCAGAAACAACACCATTCTTCAACCTTCTCTTTGCAAAACCGGTCCTCATATCGATCCAGAGCGTCCACAATTCTACTCAAGAAACGCCGTCGTGAGTGGATCTTTGTCGCAGGCAAAGGCTTGCCGTTGGGCTGATTCTCGCTCCTTCTATACCGCGTTCAACACTATTCTCCCTCCAAACAACCCTAACTGTGTTGAAAACGGTGGAGATGGTAATACGTCAGGTGTGATTTCCACTGCCGGTAGTCGGCATCAGGGCGGAGCTCATATTTTGATGGGTGACGGATCTGTGAACTTCATTACCGATAGTGTTGACGCTGGTGATGCAACTCTACCGACCGTTTGCATCCAGCGTTCTTCTGTCGTCGGCGTTGCATCTATTCCCGGGTTCCCAAGCCCGTACGGTCTATGGGGTGCGCTCGGTACACGCGACGCAGGAGAACCGATTGAGGAACAACTTAACCAGTAGGTTAAGTAAGAGTCTCTTGTCAAGAAATTTCACCTCGTCCAAGCAATTGGGCGAGGTTTTTTTGTGGACGCGCGAGCATAAGTAGTAAGTAGATGTCAATCATCTCGAGACGCTTAGGATTCTCGGTACCCTGCTAGGGATGCCATCCAAGTGGGAGTGGAAAGGGCTACCGATGATACCTTCTCATCAGAAGATCATCGCTCACTATCTTATCACCATCATTCCCACCGCAGCTAAATCATGTCTTGGAGGAGGCACCGTAACGACGTCGGACCGGTAAAGAGATAACAACGAGCCGGTGCAAAATAGCCTCAAACCCAAAATTACCGCGCTATTTCGAGAGGTATTCGTCTGCCGCTTCTTGATCAATACGGATCAAATGATCTCGCAATGGAGGGAAGACATCACCCTCAATGCTGTCGAGCTTGAGCCCCGCAGTTTCTCGCAGAGGCATATGACAGTCGATGCAGTTATCGGCAAACTTAACGTCGGCTTTTGGGAATAAGCCGCAGTCTTCTTCGCGGGTATGACATGTCATGCAGCGTTTGGAAAAAAGACGAGCATTCCCCCGTTCATTGTGGTGTGGGTCATGGCATGTGACACAGGTCATCTCGGTTTGTTTAAAACAGCCGCTTTTAGAGAGACGATTATATTGATTACTGGTATGAACACTGTTCTTCCCATCACTGTCTGCGTCAGGCTCGTGATAGTGGTCACCTAATCGATCCCCTGGTCTAAAGGTCAGAGCATCATTTTTCAAGTCTCTTGTACCAGAATGACATTGACCGCAAATCTCAATTTCGCGCTCTCGTGTCAATTTTGCAGGATGGGTGATAGAGAAGGCACCCTTAGCATCTGGGTTCTGCTGATGGTAATCGGCATGAGCTTTTCCGGGACCGTGACATCGCTCACAGGTAACTCCCATGATCAGGGAATCAGGACTATAGCGATTTATCCCACCGCGGTAGTCAAAATAGGTCATATGACATTCCATGCATCGCTGCGGAATCGGTCGGGCGTATGCTGCGTCGCCATCGATAAATCCTGGACTATTAATCCACTGGTCACCTTGCGTTAGGTGGGTCACGTTGTGTTGATACAAACGATCTTCGTGCCAGTACAAATAGGTTTGTGCCATCTTTGAGGAACCAAAAATAATGTCCATTGGCACCTCAAAATCCCAATCAAAGAAATGCACGCGTTGTAAATAATCCTCTCCTCGCTTGATCATCTCGAAAGCAACATTCGGATCAGAAGTTTGAAAGCGATTGGAGCCAGGTTCAAACTTCCCATCGATCGTCGAATGACTGACCGGCCTACCGGTCTTATAATGCCCGGTCTCCACAAAAGACTGGAAAGTATCCTGATGACATTCCCCACATGTTTCAGGCCCAACAAACCCAGGGTTCTGATGATGCGGCCCCGAATCCTGACTTTTCTCTGGGTACCTTCCCGGTTTGAAGGGGATTTCTACTCCGCCACCATCCTCGTACTTGCCAACAAACCAAATATTCTCATGCGGTATCTCTTGGACAAGCAAGTGACTAGGAGGTTCTGCCTGCCAAGGCGTTTCCAAATGGGTGCCATTCAACTTCTTTTGATTCTTTAGCAATTCGCGAAAGCGCTGAGCTTCAGGATCGGGTCGCAAGGAGAGGTAACCAACTAGGGACGACACAAGGCCAGCGGAAATAACAAAGAAAGATTTTTTTAATTTCATACCGATTTCCCAACCACTCTAAGCGCAAATCATGCTCGCTGCTGGTCAGCGTTGGATCGCTCAGACTCGCACTCCTTCGATCCAGAGTCCGTTGAGCGTATCTTCGACAACTTGGGACAGAATCTCCATGTTTTGTACCATACTACACGGGGGTAGGGTTAGGTTCTTCTCTGAACACCCTTGATTTCACATTGGAGACTGATTTCGCAGGTCACTTTCGTATTAATGTATCCGGAGCCAATCGATAGGCGGTAACATATAAGCGATCGAGGGACTCGTATTCGTGCGATTTTTCTTTGATTTTAATTCTTACGGTCCGCCCCCCAAGATTAAGCCAACGATCATTGCATGTCTTCTAACGATTCTCATGATCGACAATCCGACAAAGAAACTACGTACCGAAATGTCTCGACCTCTCGCAAGGTACTTTACAGTCTCATTACCTCCTCGGCTATTTTCATCGCGTTTGAGTTCTTACTGCACTTGATTGGGTTTCAAGTTACTTTGAATACCGAAAAGATGGTCTTCACCTTTCCACTGGATGATTACAACAAGAATGCACCCGAGCCATTTTTAAAACGAGACGACACAGTATTCTGGCGTCCCAAAGCTGGAGTCATGGACCATAACACCAAAGGTTTTTACGGTCCCGAGTTCAATATTGAAAAGAAACCTGGGGTGACCCGCATCGTGTGTCTAGGTGATTCCTGCACACATTTTGGACCAGAGACCTACCCCGATATCTTGAGAGTCTATTTGGATGAGGTAGCGCCTGGCCAATTTGAAGTCATCAATGCCGGCGTCATCGGATACACCTCATTCCAAGGCCGCAAACTACTGGAATCAGAAGTGCTCGATTGGTCGCCGGATATCGTTACGGTTTATTTCGGCTGGAATGATCACTGGTTGGCACGAGGCCGTGAAGACAAAACTCAAAACATCAATGATTCCTCCACCCAGGATACGCTGCAGAGCTTACGCACCTATCAATTGGCGTCCTACTTTTTTGGTGGGAACGATGGTGCGAGACAAAATAAAAAACGTGTTGAACCGCAAGACTACATAGTCAACCTGAGAAG
>JAYYHM010000045.1:0-6941 GCA_036148415.1 Planctomycetota bacterium | reverse complement strand
ATCCGCCATAATCAGCACGACATTGGGTCGATCAGAAGCCAGCAGGGAATGCGTCATGAACGAAAAAAATAGAATTGACGCTGCTAATTTCATCACAACTATGGACCTAAACGAGAAATGGATTGCCGAAGTAAAAATTGGCATATTATTCTGAGAAGGCTTTCAGGCTACCATATAAAGTCGCTCGATGTTTATCCGAACTAAGGTAGAGATTCAGAGTGCCGGATAGAAAACTGATATTTCATAAACTGGTTAAACGATTCTGAATCCGTCTCGGAACCCGGAATTTTAAGAGTATCAAGAACAAAAACGATTGCGCATCCTAAAAAAGTAACACAATGAGATTATTCCTGATCAGCCTGTTCGCGTTATTGCCCTTTGCATCCCTAAGGGCAGAAGATTTCAAGTCCATTTTTAATGGCCAGGATCTTTCCGGTTGGGTTGGAAAAGACAACCACTGGAAGGTCGAGTCAGGTGTGATTAAAGGTGAAACCACTAAAGAAAACCCAACCAAATCCAATACCTTCCTGATTTGGGAAGGCGGTGAGGTTGGAGATTTTATTTTCAAGACTCTTGTCCGTTTCTCCGGAAACAACTCGGGTGTGCAGTATCGTAGTGAGCAAATGGGTGATCCATCACAATTCGCAGTGAAAGGTTACCAAGCGGATTTACATCCCAAGCCTGAATACTTCGGGATGCTTTATGCCGAAAAATGGCGAGGTATCGTTGCCAAGCGATTTCAAAAGGTAGTCGTTGACAGTGATGGTAATGCTGAAGTGGTTGGTGAAGTTGGAGATCGCAATCAGAATTTAACGGATTCGGAATGGAATGAACTTACGATCATCGCGGTCGGCAATCGCCAAATTCACCAAGTCAATGGCGTGACAACGATGGACCTGATCGACAATCACCCTGAAGCAAAACGCAACGGCATTCTGGCGTTGCAACTTCATGCGGGTGCGCCCATGAAGGTGGAATTTAAAGATCTGAAAATAAAGGAATTGAATTCAGATCAAGGAAAGGAAGCCATCAGACCCTTCGTGAAGAATGAAGGTAATTTAGCAACACCTGTTGACCGCATCTCCGTTGCCGAAGGGTTTAAAGTTGAATTACTTTATTCTGTACCTGGAGATTCTCAGGGTTCGTGGGTGAATCTCTGTGCAGATGAAAAGGGCCGACTGATCGTCAGCGACCAATTCGGTGGCCTATACAGAATACAACCCCCGGCAGCTAATCAAGTACTCGGTCTCGAGGATATCCACGTGGTCCCCGCTGACATTCGCGCCGTCAATGGAATGGCTTGGATTAACCAAGCTCTTTATGTAGGCGTTAATGACTACGAACGCAAAATACCCTCTGGGCTATATCGCATCACCGACAGTAACGATGATGATGAATTGGATCACGTGGAGGTCCTCAGAGAATTTGAAGCCAGGGGAGATCATGGTGTACACGCAGTTGTGCCGAGCCCTGATCAGGAGTCACTTTTTCTGGTGACGGGTAACAGTACGACGATGACCGAAATCAGTGATCACTCTCCGGTTCCAAGGAATTGGGGCGAAGATCACCTACTAACCAGCTTTCCTGATGGACGAGGACACAATCGTGGCGTCCTGGCACCCGGAGGTATCATCTATCAAGTTGACTTGGAGGGCAAAGAATTTCGCGCGTATGCGAATGGCTTCCGTAACATCTTTGACGCAGCATTTAATCGCGACGGCGAACTGTTCACCTATGATGCTGACATGGAGTACGACTTCAACACGCCTTGGTACAGGCCGACGCGGATTAATCACGTCGTCAGTGGTGCTGAGTATGGGTGGCGTAATGGTGCTGGCAAACGCCCAACGTTCTACCCAGACAATTTACCCGCGACCATTGATATTGGCCCAGGATCGCCGACTGGAGTGACTTTTGGTTACGGTGCGAAATTCCCCACCCGATACCAAAATGCTCTGTTCGCTCTGGATTGGAGTTGGGGAAAGCTGTACGCCATCCATCTCGAAGACGATGGAGGATCCTACAAAGGTACAAAGGAAGAATTCCTCACAGGTGCTCCGCTGCCAATCACTGATGCGATCATCAATCCGATCGACGGAGCGATGTACTTCACCATCGGAGGTCGAAAGGTTCAATCTGGACTCTATCGAGTCACCTATGTGGGGACCGAGACGACAGATGAATCCGTAAAACCGAAGATGATCAACTCCGCTCAGAAACTGCGTCGCAGACTGGAATCCTTTCATGGACAAATAAACCCGAAAGCTCTGGATACCGCCTGGCCCCACCTTGCCAATCCGGATCGCTACATTCGTCATGCCGCCAGAATAGCCATCGAACATCAACCCGTTGAATCATGGATTGATCGTGCACTGTTGGAAGAGGATGACGCAATCAAAGTGGAGCTACTGCTCGCACTCTCTCGATCAACTGCTGATTGTCCACTTCATTCAAATGATGGAGCAACAAACACTGACGCGGTATTACGTGACAAATTAATCGCAAGCTTCTTGGACATTGATTTAGACTCCGTCACCGCTGACCAACAAATCACGGCCTATCGCGCGATGCAAATCCTTTTACACCGATTTGCAAAACCCGAAGCACAAACTATTGAATCCATCATTGGAAAATTGGATCCAAGATTCCCGGCACCTACCCCAGAATTGAACTGGATACTTTGCGAAACACTCGCCTGGTTGCAGGCACCGAACACTGCAAGCAAAGCGATTGCGTTGATAAAAGATGCACCCACGCAAGAAGAACAGATGCAGTACGCACGCTCGATTCGGTTCTTGAAAACTGGATGGACAAAGCCGTTGCAAATTGAATACTTCAACTGGTTTCTCAAAGCAGCGAACTATCGCGGCGGTGCAAGTTTTGAAAAGTTCATTGAGTTTATTAGAAATGATGCTGTGGCAACTTTGAGTCCAGAGCAAAAAGAATCACTCAAGGTTGTTCTGGCCAAGGAACCAGAGAAGAAGTCCGCACTTGAGAATTTAGGCGAAGTTTTTGTTGACCGGACAGAGAAGCAATGGACACTCAACGAACTCAGTAATTATACAAGTGAGCATCTCACCAAGCGAGATTTTAACAATGGAAGAAAGATGTTCGCAGCATCGGGTTGCTATGCCTGTCATCGCTTCAATAACCAAGGGGGCATGACAGGCCCTGACCTGACGACAGCGGGCAGAAGATATTCCATCCGTGACTTGATTGATCAGGTGGTCAATCCAAGCAAAGTCATCAATGATCAGTTCTCCGCGGTGAAGATCCTGACCGATGATGGGCGAATCCATTCAGGTGTCATTGTCAATCTTGGGGTGAGGCGTGATGGTGACATGTTGGTCTTAAATACCGATCTCACCGACCCCAATGCTCGAGTCAGTATTGACAGAAATACCATTGAGCAACTTGCAATTTCCAAAACGTCTCCCATGCCGTCTGGTTTATTTAATCGGATGACAAAACCCGAAATCGCTGACCTGATCGCCTACCTACTAAGCGGGGGAAACCCAAAAGACCAAATGTTCAAACCTTAGAACCTTTACAGATGGAGACTTCGGTCTCGAGAAGCGATTCAGGATTAAACCCCAAGATGATTTATTGAACCCATGTGTCTGCCTTACGTTGCGACACATGCGACACCCTCAACCTCAATGCATGGCTGACGAGTACTCTGTTGCTTATTGAGAATTTCACTCAGCAATGCATATCAACTCTTTCATCGTTCTTGCGTACAGTCGACCTTTGCTATAGGCCATACTCGAAAGCGACCATGTACGACCTGCATGTCCAAGATCACTGATGGATACGATGGATTCATCGTTCAATTCAGGACTATTCCAGCGAATCACATAGACTATCCCTATCATCGTAGGCATATATAGATAATCCCCCACGACGATTGGGCTTGCAGCAGAAACATGTCCCCAACCATCCAGAGTGGCTCGCTTATCCTGGTAGACGAGAAACCCATCCTGATTTCGCACATCATTTTCCAACGCTTGATTCCATCGCACCGTATCGTTTGAATCTTCACGAACTACCTGCACAGGTACTTGTAAATACTCTACTTTTTCATTCACCAAATCCACGCGTCCGATTAAGTATTGGCTGTGGGTACGAAAGAAATGAAAATTCTCAACCAGACAGTTTGTATGGTATGTCGTGGGTCGTGTTTTTTTTCCAAAATCCAAATCGATTTGCTTCTCCGTTAAATATCGTTCCAATTCGGGGTTGTACCTGCAGAGAGTCACACCGCGAGTCAGGGATATATCTGACAAAAAATCTCCGGTGGTGATATCGATAGTTTGATGCTGCATTCCGAGGAACGCAGCCGCGAAACGACGGTTCCAGACAGCGTTTTGATGCGCGTGATAAGAGGGAATGGACGATTCCCAAAGGTTTTCTCCCTTATCTGCTCGCAGCAAAGAGAGTCCATAAGGTTCCTCAGGTGGTTGGTGGCCACCTCCTCGACCGGTCAGGATGGCGTACTCTCCATCTTTTATCTCTTGAATCATTGATAGGGAATGAACCGACGACCCTGCCTCAGCTATCCAATTCAACTTGCCCGTTGAGATCTCGTAGGCATGAAGCCGCGTCCAGAATTCCTCACCCCTACCCAACGGTTTTGCACCCGCTTTAGTGGTAGCTTTGACAGGGAGATCTTCAGCAACGGTGCGAAGAATGATCACCTTACCGTCATGAAGGAGTGGCTCCTGTTGCCTCGCGTGGTGCCTTCCGAATGGTACCCAAGTCTTTTGCCAGACCAACTGCCCACTATAGTCGTAGGTTTGTATCGACCCACCCACATTAACAAAGCAGACGTATTTTCCATCCGTTACCGGAGTCGCTGCCGTATTATCACTGAAACCACTTGCCATCTCGGTTAAGCGGGTTGCTGGGAGCTCGCGCCTCCACAGCTCTTCTCCTGTTTCGGCATCAAAACACATTCCGTAAATTTCGCGGCCCGGCGCAGAATCGGAGGACATCGGAGTATGGCAGGTCAAAAAGACTTTCCCATCAGCAACAACGGGTGTACTTTCGCCAGTATTAGGTAACGGAACACGCCACCGAATCGAATGGTTTCTTACGACGCTAAAACGTGTCGGCGCGTTACCGGACATTTGATAATTATGTTTTGGTCCCGCGGCTTGAGGCCAATCGGCAAAACCCCGTGAAGGGAGCCCTATGAGCAGGCCATACGGAATGATAACCCATGCCCTGAATAACAGACCGTGAGGATTCGTTTTTGTTTGTGCAGCGTAATTGAAAATTCTCATCTAGTTATCTTGGAGTTTCCAATGTTGCGGACATTTACTTTTTCTGAGGAAAAGCGATTACACCTCAATCAAAAACGTTCGTCACACTTTACCATATTAAGTCATGGATCGTTCTAAGACCTGCACCCTCGGTTCAATCATTGAACTGTAAGTCAACGCAAGATAAAAACTCAAACATCCCACCGGCAACTCAAACATCCCACCGGCCTAATGAAAAACCTGATCATCGCTATCGGATATCTGATAGGTGCCGCGTGCATAAATAATGTAGAAGCAGAAGCCATCGACAGGCCAAATATTCTAATCATCTTTACAGATGACCAAGGCTACTCAGATATCGGTTGTTACGGCAGTACCACAAATCAAACCCCACGACTTGACCGACTTGCTCAACAAGGAACACGCTTCACCTCTTTTTATTCACAAACTGTATGCGGACCCTCAAGATCGGCGTTGCTCACCGGACGTCAGCCGATCCGCAGTAAAGGTTGGAGCATGCCCGCTTCGGAAATTACATTCGCTGAACTGATGCAAACTGTTGGATACCAAACAGCGTGTATCGGAAAATGGGATGTTTCAAACCGTAAAGCCGTCATTGAGCGGATGCCGAATGCGCAAGGCTTTGATTATTACTTTGGCACACTCGGAGCGAATGATAATGGAACAGTATCTTTTCACGAAAATAATCTACGAGGGGATTCCACATCAGATATGGGCAGCTTGACGAGACTGTACACCAACCATGCCATCGATTATCTGACATCACAACGAGATCCGGAGAAACCATTTCTGCTATATGTTGCCCACACCATGATGCACACAATCATTGATGCATCAAATCGGTTCCGGGGTAAGTCCAAAGGGGATTTGTATGGCGATGTTGTAGAGGAGTTTGATTTTGAAACCGGACGACTATTAGATACTCTTGATGAGCTAGAACTGTCCGATAACACATTGGTTATCTACACCAGTGATAACGGACCGTGGAATCAAGATAAATACACAAAGAAAAAGAATGGGCACCCCGCCGATTCTATTTTCTGGGGCGATGCTGGACCATTACGAAATGGAAAGGGCTCACCCTATGAAGGAGGATATCGATTGCCGTGTATCATCCGTTGGCCAGGAAAAGTACCGGCGGGACACACTTCAGATGCAATCTTCGCAACCATCGACTTTTTACCCACATTTTCCTCTCTAGCGGGTTATAAAATTCCAACGGATAGACATATTGACGGGGTGGATCAACTCGATCTTTTGCTCGGGAAGACCGACTCAGGAAGAGATCATTTTTATTTCAATCGCGCGGGTGTTCGCAAAGGTCGATGGAAATACCTCCGAGCTTCAGCGCATTTTTATGGTTACGCTATCGAGCCTGATCGTGAAAAAGTAGAAGAACTTTATGATCTCAAAATGGACTTAGGGGAAACAAAAAATGTTGCCCTTCAATATCCAAAGGTACTAGCGGAACTGCGAAAACTAACGCAATCCATTGAAGGCAATGATGCAGGGGAGTCCGAACTTGGAATTCCATGATGGTCATGCCTTCTAATCTTTAATTATCCACCCAAGACATCCAGAAGAATCTCCCGGAACCTGAGTGGTAATCAAGGGTTCAAACAGACCTTCGAGCATGCTCATGGTTAAAGCAAATTT
>JAYYHM010000044.1:0-6412 GCA_036148415.1 Planctomycetota bacterium | reverse complement strand
GCCCGCTGGCATGGGACCTCAAAAACATCAGCCTGCCTGGCTGGGATACTCTATTCACTCTCCGGATCCGTTCTCTTCCTTCATACCAATCTACCCTTTCTTGTGAGCGCCGCCTGGCTTCCTCTGGCTCTTGCGCCAATGCTATGCACGCACCCGACTTTGCAAAAGCGTCAAACGTTTTACGTCAGCATCGCGCTAACCATGATGATCCTGGGAGGAGACCCTCAAACTGCATTTCATTGTGTATTGGTTTTTACTGGAATACTGTTCATCCGGTGCATTCGAAAGTCAAACCAAATCATGCGCCCGCGTCAATTGATTGTGGCGGTTGCATTGACCTTGGTCGTGTCGGCACCCCAGCTTGCAGCATCCATTGACTGGAGTCGACAGAGTGAACGAGTCACCGAAGAGAAATCCACCAATGATATTCTTCGAGCACCGAGTGTAGAGAGTCGACGGTATGATACTTTCGCCTTCTCCGTCCCACCGTGGCATTGGATTGAGCTCTTTTCCCCGGCTCCTTTTGGCCATCTTTACCCGGTCAATACGAGGATGAGCTTAAGATTTTCGGGAGAAGCACGAACCTGGACGCCGTCGCTCTACATGGGTTCATTTGTGGGTTTCATCTGTCTGCTTAGCCTCTCCAGTCGAAATCGCAAGAGAACCCACGGATGGCTGATCATCTCGATCATGGGCATCACTGCCTCTCTAGGAGCATACGGCTTGGTCTGGCTTATTCAGTACAGCACCGGGACTCTGCAGGAAGTTGACGGTTCGGTGGGAGGTGTTTACTGGCTCCTGTACTGGATGATTCCGAACTATGACGCATTTCGATATCCAGCAAAATGGCTTCCCTTTTTCGCGATCGGGCTGTCCGTGGCATCAGCCATCATGATGGATCGCCCATCGACGATTGAACGCCTTCGCAGGATGATAACACCAGCATTTTTGCTATTCACCCTTCTAGCCATCGTGGCATGGACGATCCACCTGTCGGACCAAATCATTGCAAGTCCTATTCAACAGTGGATCCCCAAAGATCCTTTTTGGGGACCTTTACAAATTGGCTTGGCATGGAAAGAAATTACTTTATCACTGATGCACTCGAGCTTCATTTCAGCAGGATTCATAATAATTTTCTGGTTGAATTCTCGATACCATTGGCGACATCCAAGGCTGAGGATTATCTTGACGGCTCTTGTCTTTCTAGACCTTACCCTGGCCTCCGAGAAATTAATCCTCATGGTTTCCAATCGACTCGAAGGCGATATCCTCAGTCAATTTCATGACACCCGCGTTACGCGTTCATTAAATGATCGACCGATTCCGGTTCGTTGGCTCAGGACGAGGTCTGGCTCAGGCTGGCCGATGAACTGGCAAGAAACGTCCTCGAAAAAACGAGCTGCAGAGGTTCAAGCTGCGGGTCGACTCAATTGGTTCGGGCGTTGGCATCTGTCTGACCGGACTGCTGTCTTTAACAGCGCAAGTTCCATTCGTAGTGCAGCGGTTTCCTCTTTTTGGCGAGTGACTCAATCCGTGCAGCAAGGTCGTGATCCCAGGCAAAAGTCAGAGGACTGGCAACGCATACAGAGCTGGCTAGGGATCGATGGGGTCATCACATCCAAGAGCGATTCCATGGAGGTCGAAACTCAAGCCGATCGCTACTCCCTACCCACGATTACCTATCAAGTCACTGCTAGCCACAAAACGGGTACAGATCCCGCTGTCACGCATCATGTCAATTCAAAACTAGAGCTAAACTTAAATTGGAGAGTCGTCTCTGCTAACGGCCCCATCGATAAGTTGATGGAAGAAAGGCTGAACGAAATCATTCATATTGAACCAACTACAAATCTCGACTCACTAAAACCCGATCTTCACCCTCATGCGAAGTCGACGCCGTGGCTATTTCTTGATGATCAATCGGTACAACCCCATCCAGCTCCGGGCTCGCATAAAGACGAGAAATTAGGTTGGCGGTGTATCCAATCCGACGAGGAGAACGCGATTTTCAGAGTCGAAGCAACCCACCCCGTACTGATCTGCCGAGCGGTTTACCAAGACGGTAATTGGCAAGCGAGGCTCCGAACCAAAGAATCCAACCAATGGAAATCGCAAACGGTACACCAAGTCGATTTTCTAAAGCAAGGAGTAGTGGTTCCACCAGGTATTTACTTCATCCAATTCTACTATCAACCTTGGTGGCTAACACTCTCTGGGGTGCTTAGCCTATCGGGATGCATCTTGATGACCACGCTCGCGTTTCGCGGAATTCTCCACACCGCGCCAGAATAAATCTCAATCACTTTCCGATACAAAATCGACTGAAGACACGGTCGAGGAGGTCATCGGTATAGACAGCCCCGGTCACTTCACCGAGAGCTTCGGAGAGAACGCGAATCTCTGATGCAACAAATTCATGTCCATCCTGATTCCGCGTCAAACGAATAGCGTTCTCCACCGCTTCTTGAGCACGCGCAAACGTTTGATTACACCTGGCGGCCGTCCCAAGCACTGATCCAACCTCTTCACGATCCAAAGAATCAAGTAATTCATGAAGCCGAACTTTCAGTGCATTCATAACCTCCCCGGTCAGTGCACTACAGGCGATCAACGTAAGCGAGGAAACCTCCGCTAACCCACTGGCACGCATGGCACGCTCAAGTTCCTCCGTCTCGAGAGGGCACTGATCCATCTTGGTTGCAACCCAAACATCGATCACCGATGGCTTCCCTTCGAGTCTGGCAAGCTCTCGAAGATTGGTGATTGCTTGAAGGAAATCAGGGCGACTGGAATCCACACACCAAAGTCGCATGCAAGCACGATCACTCTCCGTTCGAGCCTGCTCTTGGGAGCGACGTTCGATATCGCAGCGTCCCGGCTCGATCCCAGCCGTATCCGCAAGTCGCACTTCACGGTCCCCTAGCTTAGCCAGAGAGTAAACCACGTCACGGGTTGTTCCCGGGATATCCGCTACGATTGCTGCGTTCGCTTCAGCAAGGGAATTCATCAATAGGCTTTTGCCAGCGTTGGGCTCCCCACGCAGCGCAATCAATGGTTGAATCTGGCCACCTCCCCTCTGCCTCATTGTGTCCCATGCGATTTGAATTTGACTTGCGATATTCTGCAAACGGTCAATCAATTGAGAATCAGAAATGAACTCAATATCCTCGTCAACAAAATCCAAGCCCGCTTCCACATCTGCAAGCAAATTCAGTACATCATCTCTCAAAGCTTCAAGCGGACGGGATAAATTACCAGCCAACTGCTCCAATGCTTGATTGAGTGCGCCCCTTCCTTCAGCTTCGATGACGCCAAGTACTGCTTCCGCTTGGGTCAGGTCTAAACGCCCCCCGAGAAAGGCTCTCAGTGTAAATTCACCAGGCCTTGCAGCTCGTGCTCCAGCTACAACGGCGTTGTCCAGCACGCCACTTAGTAACGGCTGGCTCCCAATAAGATGCACTTCAGCAGAAGGCTGCCCGGTATAACTACGCGTCGTTGGCCAATACAACACATCGACTGGCACACGCCCCATGGGATAGCTCAAATCAAGTTCTAGACTAAATCGACAAGGCCGAGGAGGGCTAGGATCGTCAGACCTTGCCCATCGAATCGGGTCACTACTATCCAACGAATAAAATGACATCCGATCTAGGATATCAGCGATATTGAGCCCCGATAAACGAACGACCCCACGGAGGCTGGGTTCTGAACTCGATGCGATCGCAACAATCACCTGCTCAAAATCCGCGAGAGCTTCGGCACGATGACTCACAACCCGAGCCCTATTGTTGAATGAGTCAGCAGATCACCTCGCCTCAGTGACCGCTCAGCGATATCATTTTCACTCGAGCTACCCAGTGAAAAACGCTGGCTGACCGGGTCCAATTCAGGCTCGGCAAAAGCATGCTGAGAATCCCCTTTCATTCTCGAAGCAACCTTACGATCCATACTCGGTCCCGCCTGACGTAGAGCCTCAATCACCTGAGACTGCGTAACGATATCGCGAAGGATAATAGGCTGATCAGGCCGATCCCCCGGGTAAATCACCAAGAGAGGAATCGATCGGCTATTCAGCTCCTCCAGCTTCAATTTGATTTCATCACTGTAGTCAGACCAATCTGCGTACATGGCCACTGCATCCAATTCGTCGATAACTTTGCGAGTTTCAGCAGTGTTCAAAGCAGTCTTGTAATTGTATTTACAAGTCAGACACCACGTTGCACCAAAGTCCAACATGACAGTACGACCCTGACTTTTCAATTGCTGCAGTCCCGGCTCCGTGTAGTCCGTCCAATCCACAACTTCAACGGGACGCAGTGAAGCAAACGCCAATAGCGAAATGCCAATCGCTGCCGCGGCCCCCGTCACCCAAGCAGTTAGTCTCGCTTTCAATGATCGGTAAGATTCGACCTGTGCGGTGATCCAGAAACCAAACCAAACGGCGATGAGCGAAACAAAGACGGGTAGTTTTTCTGTATCGCTGAATTGACCAAAAAAGAAAGCAACCGTTCCTAGAAAAAGGAACGCCATGAATTCCTTGACTTTGTTCATCCACTCACCTGGCTTTGGCAGCCAACTGACGAAGGAGGGTCGTAAACCCAATAAGATATAGGGCAAGGACATACCCAAACCCAGCGAAACAAAAATCAGAAACGTGTAGCCTGCCGATAGCTCGTATGTGACGCCCATGACGTATCCCAACAGGGGGCCGCTACAGGGTGTCGCGAGAATGGTAGCGTAAATCCCTTTGCTAAATGCTCCGATTAAACCCTCGCGACTCTCCAATTCTCTAGCTTTTTGACCGCTTCCAATGGAGAGAGCAGGGAGCTCCCAAACACCGAGATAGCTCAGGGCAAAAGAGAAGGTAAGAATCGTCATCGTGTACTTCACTTCGAAGAAAGTGAATTGTTCACCCCAACCAAACTTTGTGACCGAGGCAACGATCGCAAAGATGGTGAAAACGAACATGATGCCGCCAACGTAAGCAAAATTCAGAGCTGCGATCCGACCACGATCTTCCCCGGCCTGTTGAATGAAACCCATCACCTTCAAGCCGACAACAGGCAGCACGCACGGCATGACATTGAGTATCAAGCCACCGATGAGTGCGAGCCCAAGAAGACTTAGCTAGGTAGGAGGAGTAGAATCGCCCAAGGAAGCACTAGCCTGCGCATTAGAACCTGCCCCACCGCTGTCAGTGTCACCACCGGCAGCAACCGCATCCGGGTCGGAATCTTGAGGAATCGCGGGTTCCGCATTCACGTCGGCGTTTGAACTCCCCGCTAGCGGCAAGGAAATATCGTCTACCCATGTAATGGATGCAGCAGCATCCAAAGCCTCACCGCGTCGAACAGTAGCAAACTCAACCGGTCCTGCTTCGACCTGACCATCATCTCCAACCACCAAAGTGATCGCGAACCCCAAGGCCATCGGCTGCCTACAACTACTCTCCGTACAAGCTTGGTAGGCGATCATCCCCTTAATGATTTTCTCTCCGGCCTCGATAACCTCTGGTACTTCCACCGGTAGTGACCAAACGACCTCACCCTTGTAGTATCGCGTCTCAAGAGTGGGAAGCAGTGCATTGGAGACCGCCTCCTTATTCGCCATGGGAGCACCAATAAGCAAACCCGACTTTTCCGTGATGACAAAATTGGTCGAAGATTCTGAGTCATCCACCACTGACTCGTAGACATGGAAGGTCAGCTCAGGGCTTGCTTGGAAATGAAGTGTCGCTTGCTGCCCCGCTGCCATCTTGGTGGGTCGGACGGCACCTTTCCATTGCACCACATAGTCCCCATCCCGGAACGCAGGCAGACCCTCGAACAAAATCTCCGCGTTCGGACTCTTGGCAGCTGTGTCATCCGAAACTGAATAGTCTGCAACCAAATCCGCAGAGGTAGGCATGCAGCGGTTGTCTCCACCGGATTTGCAAACCAGACCTTTAACCTTAACCGAAATCGATCCATCGAACCCGTCCGGTGCTGCAATCGGTGCTGACCAGACAACGACATCTTCATGTTCTTCGATGACGAGGTCACCATAGAGATCAGATTTCAATTTCTTGGGTGGCTGATCGGGACGAAAATCTCTCAATAGAGCTACACCCTCGGGTCCCACGAGTTCAATCGTAGTTCGAGTCGGTCCACCGGCCGGTTGAGTAACTGAGTAGACATGCCATGTGGGACTCAATTTGGCTTCCACATGCAGCAACGCTTTACCTTGCCCATCAACAGAATACCGGGCTGACCATACAACGGGTTCTTGTTGAGCGTCGGCTGGATTGTCAGCTCCATCGAGTGTGAACTCAGGGAACAAGTCAGCACCAAAATCCACCTGCGCTGTCAACTCGGCTGCAGATCCACAGTGAAGGAACCACAACGCTAACAATATCCGTGTCTTATGTATC
>JAYYHM010000043.1:0-4070 GCA_036148415.1 Planctomycetota bacterium | reverse complement strand
AAATCGTGATATCGTTGATGACTGACCGGTTCGCTCATTGATCATTCCTGCTGGATCACGGATGGCGACCAAGCTGACCTAACCCAAGAAAATGGGCTCAATGATTACGACAATCACCACGGCTTGATCTTCAGCAGAAGGGGAGGCGAAATGCCACGCTGATACTGCCTCTCAGGATTGATCGAAAGGTTAGCCATCACCCAATAAAATTCAAGCAAAAATTCTCAGACTGATCCTAGCGATTTCAAGAGGGTAAAAAAGTCTCCTTTGCATTCGATATTCGGCTACTATTCCGCCCTCGATTCATGGCCAACTTTTACAGGCGAAGCAACCATCTAGGCTCCAAGCCCCAAGCAGTAGGACTGACCTCTGAGTTACGGAGACGCAAACAGCCAGTTGATCATTCTGTTATCACTCCGCCAGTTGATCCAATTCACTGAGCTTGAGGCGAACACTCAGGATATAGGGCTGCTGCCCTTTTGACCAATGCCCGTAGGTGGTCGTAACAAAGGTACCATCGGGTAAGACTTCCACTCCGGGATAAGTTGTGTCATAGCCTTTTGTATTCTCTTTGAAACGAAAAAAGTATTGACCCTCGCGACCGTGATAAAGGTCTTCCCAGGTTCCAACCCAGCCGACCCAATCCCCCTCAAAAGGTCGTTCTTGAACGCTTTGCTTTGGCGATCGACATCGAAAGCTAATCATCAGTCTTCCGTCAGGCCCATATTTTCCCGTGTGTCGGTCTCCGGTGAGCGTCAGTGGTAATTCCCGAGGTTCACTCCAGGTCACTCCTTCGTCGTGGGAAAAAATAACATGTGAATTCTTACGACGAGCATTTTCACGCAGGAGCACGGCTAGGATTTTTCCATCCGGTGAGCGAATGCACCCGGGTTCGCAGAGATTCACAGCCGAGGAACGATAAACGGATTCGGGGTACGACCAAGTTAGCCCCCCATCACTTGAAAAAGTTTTATAGAGATCAAATGTATTGAATTGATCCGTATCAGGCTGGCTCTTAAAAAACCGACCGTCATCATGAAACATGGCCAAGTAATTCCCTGGAGCGGTTTTTAAGGACTCAACAAAACCCATGACAACAATGCCCCCCCAGTCACCAGCGGGCTTCAACTCACTCCAGCTTGCACCATCATCTTCCGAGACGGAGATTCGAGCAGGATAAAGACCTGACCACATGATCAGACGCTTTCTACCTTTCTGGTCGACAACACGATGCAGTGTCGGGACTTCTTTGGAAGTGGCCCAACTCATCGGCGTTGGAAGCCTCTCACTCCAGGTTAATCCACCATCAGCGCTACGCTTGTAAACAATGCCTCCGCGTCCGTGTCCCTTCGGGTACACGCATAAGATGGTCTTACCATCTTCAAGTAAACAGGTTGTCGGGTGACCGAGGTATTGCCCCGGTTGATGGTCAACGACAACCTGACGATAGAGTTGATCATTGAGGTCAAGGATCAACGGAGGATTACTGTCCTCTCCAAGAACATAGAATGGCGAGAGAAGCACCAAGAAAACAAAGATCAGTCGCATTGCATTTCTCAAATCAAATAATTGGTCATTCAGAGCTCATCGCAAAGTCGTAAAAAGCATAATACATCTGATGCTCTGTGGGTATTCGATAGATAGTTCGATCCGCCAGGCGTAATTGAACCCCGTGAACTCCCCATATCGGTTATCCTCTTGCGCGTCTATTCATCATCAGACAGATCGATCGTCAATGCGAATGACCTCAAGTCATCCATAGAGAACTCTCCAGAGCAAAAACATCGAAGGTATTTTGAGGCTCCTATGTCCATGCTACGAATTGCCCTAATCCTCTCCTGCACTTGGTGCTTTACCAACTCTCGGTGCGAGGCGGACACACGACCGAATATCATCGTAATCATGTGTGATGATATGGGCTTCTCCGACCTAGGGTGCTACGGCAGTGAAATCCCCACACCGCATTTAGATCGCCTTGCAGCCAACGGTCTTCGCTTCACGGATTTTCACAATAACGCGAAATGTTCCGAGACACGAGCATCACTGATGACAGGCCTATGGCATCAGCAATCAAAAAATCTGAGAAAACCCGGCCATGTCACCATGGCCGAGGTGCTCAAGAACGCAGGTTACCGCACTTACATGAGCGGTAAATGGCACCTCGACTCAACGCCTCCCGAGCGTGGATTTGATCGATATTTCGGGTTTCTCAGTGGAGCGATTAATTTTTTTACCGGCACGGATTGGCAGATCAATGAAAACCTCATGAGATTGGATAATGAGGTTTACGAAGCGGGGAAAGATTTTTATTCCACCAATGCCTTCACGGACTTTGCTCTTGATTTTTTAAAATCGGAGACGAATGACAAAGATCGGAAGGAGCAACCCTTCTTCCTCTACCTGGCGCACAACGCGCCACACTTTCCCCTTCATGCATTGCCTGAAGATATAGAAAAATTCCGTGGTTCCTATGCGAGAGGCTGGGATGTTATCCGAGAAGAAAGGCATCAACGGCTCCAAAAACTTGGCATCATCGATGATACATGGCGACTATCTGCTCGTGATCCCAAAGTGGAATCTTGGGAGGAACTAACCCAAGGAGAAAAGGAGTTCTTGGAACCCATGATGGAGGTTTACGCTGCGATGATTCATCGCCTGGATGAAAACATTGGGCGACTCGTTAAACACTTAGAGACCACAAATCAGCTTGACAACACACTGATCTTTTTCTTTTCGGATAATGGCGCCTGCCCCTACCAGCGACTGAGAACCGACGTTAAGGTCCCGGGACCTGTAGAAAGTGATATCGCTTACGACGCAAGGTGGGCGAACCTGTGTAATACACCACTTCGACTCTACAAGCAGTACGCACACCATGGTGGCACGCTCACTCCAATGATCGCCCATTGGCCAAAAGGCATTCAAGCACGCGGTGCTCTCTGCAACTTTCCCTCGCATCTTGTAGACATCATGGCAACCGTCGTTGATGTTGCGGAGACCGAATACCCAAAAATCCACCATGGCGAATCCATTCAGGCTATGGAAGGGGTTTCCCTGCTGCCAGCATTGCAAGGCGCGCCGAACCTACAACGGGCTCAGCCAATCTTCTGGGAATTCTCCGGCAATCACGCCGTGCGGTCAGGAGACTGGAAACTGGTTGCAGAAAAGAGCAAGGATTGGGAGCTGTATCACGTAGCAGCCGATCGCAGCGAAACCACTGATCTTGCCAAACAAAAACCAGAGATGGTCAAACAGTTAGGGGAGGTTTATGACCAATGGGCTAATCGTGTGGAAGCGAAAACGCACCAGCAAAGCATGAAAACCAAACCCTCTAAACAATCACAACTCTTTGATCTCGACTCATTGGTTACACCCAATTGATTCACGAGAATTGGAATCATTGAAGCAGATCTTTTTCATCTGCTCCGCAGCACTTTCAATGGAATGCTTGAGTCGAACGCCATCCTGTCCCTCTTGAGATAACCGATGCCTTAATTCCTCATCTTGCAGCAAGCACGAAATCTGACTGACCAAATCGGAGAGGTCACCGGGCTCAAAAAGCAATCCTCCTCCGGTCGAGGTAACCAGTTCTGGGAAAGCTCCGTGCTTGGGCAGGACGACAGGTGTGCCTGCTGCCAAAGATTCCAGGACAAACAGTCCTTTAGGATCTTCATAATCCGTGGGAACACAGGTCACGTCAAAAGAGTCAAGCAATTTAACTTTTTCATTCAGGTCAGGGCTGCCGTGATACTGAAAACGATCAAGGAGACCGGCCGCCCGAATCTCAGTCTTAAGATGTTCGAAATAATCCCGCTGATGCTCTCCAAGCCAGCCGGCAACTTCCAGAGTCAAACCTTGATACTCCGGTCGTTTTGCCAGTTCGATAAACGCGGCAACAAGATTGTGCAAACCTTTCTCAGGGGCGATGCGAGCCAGATAGCCGAGCTTCAAGTTAGCGGAACGATCAGACGACGACTTGGAGTCTACCTTGAAGGAAGCAAGATCAATGGAGAGCGAAGTCACTTCCATTTTCTCTTCAGGAATACACAAGAGGTTTGACATTTTTTCAG
>JAYYHM010000042.1:0-2733 GCA_036148415.1 Planctomycetota bacterium | reverse complement strand
CTCGACTAGGGTTCCTTAGCACCGCCACCAAAACATCGAGCCTAAACGTTGGACAAAATCCATCGCACTAGACTGACAGCGAGCGATCCGAACATGGATCCCCTGGAAAAGCTGTCTAGGGAGGTTTCGGTACAGAGGGTTGACTGGTTGAGAAACGTCTCGGAGGATGCAGGCCGCGGGATCCAAACACCGCTACCGCTACCGACACGAAGAATGAAGAGATTCCTAGATCTAACTGGAGCAATCCTGGGACTTATCTTTCTCTCGCCGGTCATGCTGTTGACCGCGATTGCAGTAAAACTCAGTTCACCGGGCGAAGCGATCTTTAGTCAAACTCGCGTTGGCCTCAATCGACGAAACGTTTGGACGCCCGATCGTCGAGCGAACTCACAGGCAGCACCTCGTCACAAAAGTCGCCGAAGCCAAGATCGTCGACAATCCACTGGATACGGTAGACATTTCACTCTTTACAAGTTCCGAACCATGGTCATTGATGCCGAGAAAAACGGTGCACAGTTTGCGCAAAGGAATGATCCGCGCGTCACGCCTCTGGGCAGGTTCATGAGAAGGTCCAGGTTGGACGAATTGCCACAACTCTGGAATGTACTCGTGGGAGACATGTCATTGGTCGGGCCACGACCAGAACGCCCAGAGTTCATTGCGGATTTATCGCGTGAGGTTCCTCATTATCTGGATCGGCTACAACTAAAACCTGGCCTCACCGGAATCGCCCAAATCGTCAATGGGTATGACAACAACATTGAAAGCTTCAAACGCAAGGTCGCATATGATCTTCTTTACCTCCGGAATTGTAGTGTGATCAATGACCTGAAGATTCTCCTACGAACAGTTCGGATTGTTCTAACGGGAAAAGGCGCGATGTGACCACGGTGAAACCTGGTTTGACGAATGAAACCTCTCGATAGCAGTTTTTTTGCTGTCAACATGCTGCCGCTGGATCGGTTAACATAACCGCAGACAAATTCTTACCTGTGGACCCTCCGAGACCATGCTCAAGTTGTATTTCAAAGTCGCTTCGACCTTACTAATCACAACTTTTTTCAATCTAAGTGCAGCGGAAACGCTCATTGACTTTGCTCGCGATATCAAACCTATCCTCTCCGATAAGTGTTACGCATGTCATGGGCCTGATGCCAACCGCCGAGAAGGCGGCGGAGAAGACGGACTTCGATTAGACACTGAAAAAGGGGCCTTTGCAGACCTTGGCGGTTATCAAGCCGTTGTCGCTGGGAATCTTGATTCCAGTGAGATGATCACGAGAATCACCTCGGATGATCCTGACATCGTGATGCCTCCTTCCGAGCATCCCAAGAGTCTCACCAAAGCGGAGGTAGAACTGCTAAAAAGGTGGGTGAGCCAAGGGGCAAAATGGTCCCTTCACTGGTCGTATCGACCGCTGGACCGCAGCGTAGAGCGAGAGGGAAATTGGATCGACAAACTGATACTCGATCAACTCACTCCCCTGAATCTCAAGCTGGCGTCCCAGGCAGAAGATTCCGTGCTCCTGCGTCGAATACACTTTGATTTGCTGGGTCTACCACCCACCATGAAGGATCTTGCTGCCTACAAAAAAGCAGATGCTCAGACACGATGGACGGCTACGATAGATCGATTGCTTGAATCCCCTCATTTTGGAGAAAGGATGGCGATCTATTGGCTCGATCTCGTTCGCTATGCGGATACCGTTGGCTACCACGGTGATCAGGACGTGAGCGTCTCCCCTTATCGCGACTACGTGATAAAAGCATTCAACGCGAATCTTCCATTCGATCAGTTTACGAGAGAGCAGCTCGCTGGTGACCTCCTCCCTGACGCGACGGATCGCCAGAAAATTGCGTCAGGATACAACCGCTTGGGCATGATGTCTGCGGAGGGCGGCGCTCAACCAAAGGAGTATCTCACCAAATACGCATCGGACCGCGTACGAACCGCATCCACGGTATGGCTTGGATCCACCCTAGGCTGTGCCGAGTGCCACGATCATAAATTCGATCCATTCACCCAGCAGGATTTCTATCAGTTTGCGTCCTACTTTGCAGATATACAGGAGCGTGGCCTGTACTCGGGTGCCAATCGAGACGGCAAATGGGGGCCGTCTATGGAAGTCCCCGACGAGGCTTTACCCCAGCTCCTCGAGCCCTTACAGAAGCAACTCGCACAAACACAAAGCGAATTCGAAAATACTCCAATCGATCAAGCTCTTGATCAGTGGTTGACCGAGCTTTCAGAGCCGTCAGCTAACTGGGTGACGCCTGAGCCGACATCATTCGAGGCGATCAACGGTACACAACTCAACCTGCAGGAAGATCGCTCTGTTTTAGCGTCAGGACCCGGTTATGAAACGAACACTTACACCGCTACCTACCTCCTGCCTAAGGGCAAATTGACAGGTTTGAGGTTAGAGGTGTTACCCGACCCATCACTCCCTGCTCAGGGCCCCGGACGCGCTGGCAACGGAAATTTTGTGGTATCGGAAATCAAGGCTGAGCTTATAAACGGAGATGCAGAGCCAAGCCGACTCGAGCTAAACAACGCGAGAGCAAGTTTCGAGCAAGCCGACGGAAATCAAAATCCGTACAAAGGCTGGAAGGCCATCGCAGCGATTGATAATGACGAAAAGGGTAAGACATGGGGCTGGGCCGTGATGCCTCAATTTGGTGTCAGCCACTCCTGGATTGCTGAATTCAAGTCACCGGTCGAGCTCTCTGCAGA
>JAYYHM010000041.1:0-3029 GCA_036148415.1 Planctomycetota bacterium | reverse complement strand
ACCCTGAAGCAAGAGCGTTGGTGGGCGGCCAATTCAACGGACACCCTTGGGGTGCCGGGGGAACCTGGGCGTTCAAGCTCGACGATCCCGGTCACCGATTGAACCAAGTTTTCAAGGGTGAGGGATTCTGGCACACCGATGAAATCTATCAGTACAAGCCTGAGAGCTATGTTGGGACTGACACCTTACGTGTCCTCGTCAGCCTAGACATGAATCAAAAAGTTGTCTCGGAACGAATCAACGATGGGCCAAGAGAAGTGCCAGTCTCCTGGGTTCGATCGGCTGGGAAAGGGCGGGTTTTCTATACCAACCTTGGTCATCGCCAAGAAACGTTCCGCAACCCAATCATCCTGCAGCACATGCTTGATGGAATTCAGTATGCACTTGGAGATCTTGAAGCGGACGCGACGCCCACTTCCAAAGCAGGCAACTTGAAAGCTGCCATGGCACCTCCAAAATCCTAAGCGGGAACTACAAAGTTTCATCCATTACGCTCCCTCCTGAGTCTTGAATTGAAAAAGTAAAGCAACATGAAAAAACTGAATCGTCGACAATTTTCATCTCTCGCTGCGACTTCCTTGATCGCCGCCTCCGCACCTAAGGCCGTCAGAGCACAGAGCCCAAACGAGCAACTCGGTGTCTGCATCGCTGGCTTAAATGGTCGCGGCGGCGAGCACATTCGCGGCTTTGACAAAGACCCGAGAACCGTGATCCGCGCCATTGTCGATATTGATGAAGAAGTTGGGGCAAGGCGTGCCGACCAAATTGCAAAACTTCAAGGTAAGCGACCCGAACTGTTCACAGACGTCCGCAAAGCGTTAGACGTTGACGGAGTGGATCTCCTGAGTGTGGCTACCCCCAATCACTGGCACGCTCTGATGGGCGTCTGGGCGATGCAAGCGGGGAAAGATGTCTATGTTGAGAAACCCATCAGCCACAACATTCACGAAGGGCGAGCACTGGTTGAAGCAGCGGCTCGATACGAACGAATGTTTCAAACTGGCACGCAGTGTCGAAGTAGTCGTGCAGTCCAAGATGCCATGCAATACATCGCTGACGGTGGAATTGGCGAATGCAACTTTGCGAGAGGTCTCTGTTACAAAAGACGCAAATCGATTGGTGCTCTAGGCAACTACGATATTCCAGCCAACGTAGATTTCGATCTTTGGAGCGGTCCAGCCAGCCTCACCGATCCAAAACTGACCCGTCCACGATTTCATTATGACTGGCACTGGCAACGGCATTACGGAAATGGAGACCTAGGTAACCAAGGACCTCATCAAACGGACATCGCACGCTGGGGATTAGGGGTCAATCGTCATCCCAACTCAATGATCAGCTACGGCGGTCGACTGGGATACCAAGCAGAGAAGAATGATAGTAACTATGTCGATGCGGGAGATACCGCAAACACAGAAGTCTCCATCTATGACTATGGAGATAAATGCATTGTTTTCGAAACACGCGGCTTAGACATCTCGACCTCGAGTGGCAAAGAAGTGGAAGCGATGTTTGGTACCGGTGGCGGCAATAAGATCGGAGTGATTTTCTACGGCAGCGACGGTTATGTCGCACAGGTTAGATATGATCAATGCAAAGCCTTTGATAAAGACTTCAACGTGACCAAGGAATTCAAAACCAGCAATGTTGGAGACGCACATTTCGCGAATTTCATTGACGCCTGTATCACACGCGATTATGCATCCCTCAACGCGGATGCCATGACAGGACATCTCTCTGCTGGTGTAAGTCACCTCGGAAATATCTCCTACTACCTTGGCGAACAGAACAAGGCATCCACAGAGGAAATCGAATCTGTGATCTCCAAAGTCAAAAGTCTCGACGACAATTCAGTGACCCTAAAACGTACCGTAGAGCACCTGAAGGCAAACAATGTTGACTTGGCAAAGACACCGCTGTCCCTGGGTCCGATGCTCGAATTTGACAACGACACCGAAAAATTCACCAACCATGACGGTGCAAATGAATTATTGGCGAGGGATTATCGGGATGGCTTTGTAGTTCCATCTGGCGATCAAGTTTGATCCCCAGCTGACTGAATAAAATTGTAAAGCAAGGTTCCAATTCGTTTGGGACCTCGTTTTTTTGATGAACCGCCTGCTGGATTGATTGCGAAATGATCAATCCGCGGAACGCCCTCGATTTACATCTTCTGTAAGCATCGTTGAGGGGATGGTTTCAACAGTCCAAAAAAGCGGTCATATCAAGTTGCTAGAGGAAGCGGACGCTTCTCAAGCTCTCGATAAAGTGAGTCGAGAGATTCTCGACCAATGGGCTTATCCTCCAAGCTGACAATCACCCAAGGTCTTGCGGTCCGAATGACTCCTTTCTCAAGGAAATCACCGAACAGACGCAACTGAAGACAATCTGACTTTGACATATTTTTGGTGGTCGGCGCATCGTGCTGCCCGAGAAGAATAGCCGCGCTTCCCTCGCCTAACTCGAGAAGATTCAAGGGATCTACACCAGCTTCTTTGGGACCGAGATTCGCGCGCCAATTGTCAACCTCCGAATCCAGGGAGTAAGAGATCACACGATCGCCACTAGCGACTAGGTCCACCATGGGGTGTGAGTCCAGCAAGTCAGTTTGAATCGAAACGGTGACTTCGAACACCAAGTAGCCCACCGCATTCGCGATGGGTTCAATGGAAAGCCGAATGGCGTAGGACTGTTCACCTTGCGGATAATTAACTGAAAGCCGATTTTCGCAAATGAACTGCTCGGCAGCAGACGGAAGAGACTGGCCGTCGATTGATGCGATACTCAAACCCAAATGGTCCGTTTGGTCGCTCGCAGTCGCTCCAGAGGTTTGACGTGGACGAAAACTGAGATTGCTATCTCCACCTCGCAGATCAAAGGAACAGATGCTTTCCCCGAAGACCCAGCAAGCTAACCCAAGTTCATCAATCTTCCACATCTCATGAGACTCATCTGTAAGTGTTATTCTTGGCCAATTCCCACAGCACCTGGACGGAAATCTGTGAATCGAGCCTTTCCATCTGCTTAAA
>JAYYHM010000040.1:0-4254 GCA_036148415.1 Planctomycetota bacterium | reverse complement strand
GAGCGATTGCATTGGATTATTCCAACCTCTGTTCCCAGCGGTCTGCTCGAAGATGGGATTCCAGAAGTGGATTGAGAAAATGTTTCGCTAAGCTGGACGATGAGTCTTGGCTAGCTTGATACGTTTATTTTCTGCTGGTTGACTCATCCTTGAGTCCGTCCATTTTACTGGCGGTTACGCCTTTTGGTGCTTTCGGCCATGGAGTCTCACCGGGTGCCCATTCTGTTGGCTGCTTTGACCGGATTTGATCGACCTTTGTACTCAACCACTCCGGTATTTCATCCTGTTCATTTAAGCCATAAACGTAAGGTAGGGGAGGATCCATCAGCAAAGGTTTATCACCTAGGGGGGGTCTTTCTTGACCCACGGCGTTGAGCCTGGCGGCGAGTCGTTTGACCACGTTTGGATGCTCGGAGGAGATGTCTTTGGTTTCGTAGGGATCCGATTTCATATTGTAGAGAGCATCGCCCATCAATTTAAAGCGACCACGTCTTAGTGTGGGGACTCGCACACTTCCGGTCACATCAAAAACAATCTCCTTTCGTGAACTTTTTGCTGTTCCGAACAGCATCGAGGTCATATCAATTCCATCGATCGGTCGCTCCTGCTGATGTTTACCACCCGCCAGTGAGATGAAGGTTGGGAAAAAGTCAGAGATAAACATGAGACCGTCTTTGGTCGTTGATGGTGAGGTAAAGCCCGGCCAACGAAGAATTGCTGGTTGCCGTACTCCTCCTTCGAATGTTGTATTTTTCGTTCCGCGATAGGGGTGACTCATTTCTTCGAGGACCGGTCCATTATCATTGGTAAAGACAAATAGAGTATTATTTCGAAGCCCAGTGTTGTTTATCGCAGCATCAATTTTCCCTACCGCTTGATCGAGATTCTGGAGCATTGAATCTCGAATCGCTAGAGGATCGTTAGTGTCGCCTTCGAAGCCTGGCGGAGGATTAAGAGGTCCATGCACTGCGTTGAACGCTACATAGAGAAAAAATGGCTGCTCGCTTTCTTTACGGCTCGTGATCAATTTGACAGCCTCCTCCGCAATGAGATCTGTCGCGTACCCCGTTTCGTCCACAGGTCTCTGATTCCTGTGCCAATCATAGACAGCAAAACGGGCTGGCGCGTTGTGCACAATCGTTTTGTTGTAGTAGTCGATGCCCCACGCGTAATGTCCGTATTGGTAATCAAAGCCCTGCCCCATTGGCAGGTGCTCAGGTAACCATTCTCCGAGGTGCCATTTACCCAAGATTGCTGTGTAATATCCTGATTCTCTAAGGGCCTCTGCAATGGTCCACTCATTCGTGTCCAACGCGTGGATCCGGCGAGTTGCCTCACCTCGCTCATTTAAGGCTAGTTGGAGACCAAGTTTATCGAGATAACTCGGCTTCCCGAAATCCTCCGAGCGCCAATCGCTCCATGTTCTGAACGCATATCTGCCCGTAAGAAAAGCCGCGCGAGTGGGAGCGCAAACGCTGTGCGTGTAGAATTCATTCAGCCGCATACCTTCTTGAGCTAATCTACTAAGGTTGGGACTCAATTCAGCTTTGCCACCATTGAAACTTGGTTGGTTCCAGCCCATATCATCGGCCAAAATAAAGACAATATTTGGGCGTTGACCCGCAGGTGAGCGGTTGCCGGATTTTTGTTTTGCATTGGCTTTTACATGACTGGAAAAAACAAATAGCAACCCAGCAAGTAAGAGTTCAAAAGCAGGGTGGTAAACAATCTTATTCATCGAGAGGCTCTGAATTCTATTGCTGTTTCATCGGTCGAAATTAAAGTATCTCGATTTTTCATAATATAGAATGGGTCAGCGGATTTGGACCGGCCGTACGAGCTGATCACCTTGGAGACAGCAATTGGGAAGGGAGTGGCGGAGAATCAATAGAAGTAGATTGATGGGAACAACTCGTACAAGCTCTACCATCGATCCACTAAATTATAGTCGTTCCAAATCGGTGGGGGAGACGCAATGTAGATACACTTTGGCGGGTTAGCTTTTATGGTTTTTTGAATTCTCGCATGATTCATCTGGTTTTCTTTCTACGAGCTAGCTTCAGTTGTGCTACTTTCTTCCCGGGTACCCACCCATTATTCTCTGAAATGGAGTCACTCGTTCAGATAACAAGATGCCGCACGATCCTTACTACCAACGACCCTCTCCTGAGCCCGTAGTCAGTAATCTCGGGATCATTGTGGTTGCCGTTGCTGGTTTTGTTGCTTTAGCTTGCTTGGTGATGCTTGTTCTGGGTGTGGATCTTTTTACGACTAGAAGGCAAGCTCAGCTTCAGGAGAAAGAAGAGGTGCGTGCGGCGGCCGAAGCACCTCCTCCTACCGACCAGAGTGTCGAACACTTCGGTTACACCTTTAAGTTACCCGTCGATTACGCCAAGGTTTCCGAAGAGACTGGTGAAGAGGGACAGACCGTCATTCGTTATTCAGGAGAGGATGGTTGCCATTTTATTTTCGCATTGTTAACGGATCCGGAATGGGATCGCTTTACAAGTCCACCTGCAGTGTATGACGAAGCGGTAGTGCCAAATATCCAAGGTTTGGATGAGGCACTGGGTTCAGAACTACTCGCTCAGCGAATCGGCGTACAGGGTATGCCAGCTTCCTTATTTCAATTTTATGAACGCGAAACTTTTCGAGGTATCGACTTCACCTACCTACTTGTTGCCATGCACCGCGGCAACAAGGTGATGATGAAATTCGGTGGAAAGTACAATCGCTACAAAGAGGATGTTGAATTTGTAAACATGCCAGAGCATTGGCGAGAGTACTTGCTAACCCTAAAGCCGCCCCTGTGAGGCGTGTGTTAAGCTTCGTGATTCGAATCCTCACTCATTCACTCCCAATCTCAGGGTGTAGATAGCCGATCCGGTAGGTATCGGCCTTTAGGAGCCTGGCTCTTTCCCATCCTTCCATGGACCGGCGAGTTTCATGTAATCCGGTTCTTCAAGCGTGCTTCCTCGATCACCCGCAGCCCAGCCTTTAATGTGCATCGGTTTATCGCGTCGCTTTGATCTCGCTTCCCAAGATTTTGCCCATTGGGAATCACCATCTCTAATGGTGAGAGTCTGGTCATCAAAATGAAATACTTTCCCTTCACGGTAACTTTTAGCTCCCAGAATCACCGTTGTGATTGCGGCAGCTCCCAGTTCTGGATCGTTGTTGCAGAGCGACGGATCGTCGGACACCATCGCATCAATCCAATTTTTGAAATGGCTTAGAGTGGTATCTTTAACCGATTCGGTCGCAATCCGTTCTTCTTGCAGCTGGCTGTTACGTGTTACCTGTGGTCGCTCGGGGATGAAGTCAAATCCATCAAACTGCTCGCCAGTGCCGAGCACAAAGGAGCCGTGATGCCCCCTAATCAGTTGCCGGATGGGTGTGTTTTGGCAGGCCATCGTTGCGGTGACCAGACCCTGAACGCCTTCTGGGAAATCCGCGGCGACGGTCGCCACGTCAGGTACGTCTCGACCATCGTACTCGAGGTACAACCCGCCTGCGCCGACCACCCTGCCCGGAAATCGCAAGCCTGTACCTTTCAGCATCGTGGTGGTTCGGTGGACAAATAAATCAGTGAACATGCCTGAGCCGTACGGCCAAAATCGTCTCCATTGGCGATAGATTGCACGGTCAAAATCCTCATATTCAGCGAGCCCCTCTTCAACACCCAGCCACTTCTTCCAGTTGATATTCTTGGGTGTCATCTGTGGAGTCAGTTTGTAATAACGCCACTGACCTTGAGCAGAGTTGCGAAAAAACTCAGTCTGATACATCAGGACTTTTCCCAATTGTCCCTGATTGAGTAGTCCATTGATCTGATTCCATACAGGGAGGCTCGTGGATTGAACTCCAACTTGCATCACCTTGCCGGAGCGTTTCCATGTGCGCATCACCTCGATGGCTTCTTCGACCGTTTTGGTCATTGGCTTTTCACAATACACGTGCAAGCCTTCTTCTAATGCATCGATCGTTTGCTTGGCGTGCCAGTGATCCGGTGTTCCAATGCAGACCGCATCCAGATTGCCTTTGGAAAACATGTCACGGTAGTCTTCGTACTGCTGAACATCGTTTCCTGTATTCTTTTTGATGTGAGCTGCAGCCTTCTGGCGGTTTTCATTAAACACGTCACAGACCGCTACGAGTTCGATTGGTTCTCCATTGACCTGGTGCTTGGTCATTCGGGTGACATGGGCCCCGAATCCGCGGCTACCAGTTCCAATAAAACCGATACGTAGCCTA
>JAYYHM010000039.1:0-2707 GCA_036148415.1 Planctomycetota bacterium | reverse complement strand
CTCGGTATCGACTTTGGTGGTCAATCTCCCAGCAATGATGTCGCCGATAACGGTCTTTGTTGCTTTGGCGGGTATCGCATAATTGAGCCAAACTCCCGTCTCGGTATCCCTCAACTCTTTGCCGAGCATTCCTACTAGTCGACCTGTTGAATCCACCAAAGCACCCCCAGCAGCACCCGGATTATTCGCTATAAGATCCAAGACGTAGACGTTACCTGAATAAGGCGTTTTCAACGTTCCCCGACGAGCATTCAGATTGGAAACGGCCGCAACCGTACCCTGCATCACACTGGCAGGCTCATCACCCGTTGCGATGTTGAAGAGATTACTCACCGCAATTACGGGGTCTCCCCATTGGACTTCCAACTGTTCATCGATGGCGAAGAAAGGTAAGTCGCTCGCCTCAATCTTCAAGACGGCTAACTCGAGAGCAGGCTCGAATCCAACGATCTCCGCTTCATATCTCCTTCCATCATCCAGCAGAACAATGGGTTCAACATCAAGAACATAGCTCCACGCCGTCGCGATATGGCCTTCGGGAGAGACAATGAACCCGCTCTGATAAGCTTCCAGACCAGCGATTCCACCTGCACCGTAAATCTTCACCACACGTTTCTGCGAATCTCGTGCGAGCCCGACGATCGGTGAATCGGCTTGGATCCAACTACAAGTAAGAGATAGAAAGAATACATAAATCACCCGAGTGATTTGCGTACCGATAGCGATGCAGTCACCTCGACCATAGCAATGACTTTGCATGCAGGAAATCATCATGATGCTCACCGATCTCCCCCGCGATATCCATTCAAAGTCGTAGCGAATTGGGCAGTCGATTTCAACCGCCCGTTGAGAGCGAAGGCGTCCCTTCCAAGCCATGAGTGCCTGGCGGCTTTTTGCACCTCACTTTCCCATGTCTCCACCTTCAATTCTAAAATGGATTCAGTCCCGTACCGCAAATCGATCCCGACCGGCATTAAGGGTTGGCCGTTGGTCTCATCTTCATACCGAAACCAAACCTCGAGAGGATCAAGATCACGATCAGCGAAAACTTCCATGACTTCGAGTCGATGGGTTACAGGATGAGTCAACCAACGAAGTTCCAACTCACCGTCATTACCAACCAGACAATTTCGAAGAGGTCGATCTCCTGCCAAGGGCATCGCACCAAGATAAAAAGTCTCACCAAACTTCTTAGGACCTTGCTCCAGGAATCTCCTGAAACCATCTAGGGCAGCAAGTAGCCCCAATGGCGATCGCTCGTTGATCCAATCATAAAGCTCCGAGCGATCCTTCAGCTCAACACTATCCTCACCCTGCTTCCATTGGAGTCCTTCATAGAAATGATGCATTCAAACGGATCACCTGTGATATTGTCTTTGACACCGCTGAGCGTCCAACTTGAGTTTGAAGTTACATCCTGCAGCGGTACTTGCTCCTTGAGTGCATTGAATAGAATCTGCTGCTGTTCTTGATTAAAGAAATAGTTAGCGTAGCCTTTCCTTTCAATTAATTGATCCGCCACCTGCTGTGGAATTTTCTTATCACTGACTCTCAGCTTGGGTAATCGTGGTGCTTGTTCACCCTCGTTTTCTGCATCTTTCAGTCGCTTAAGTCCTCCAGGAACATCTGGTTTTTCAGGCGAATTGGGTTCCGCGTCTTCCGGTTCTTCTTGCTCTGGTGCTTGAGGCCGCGGCGGGGGAGGTGGAAGGGCTGCGGCCATTTTTTCCAGGAGCTCATCTTCTTGGTGCACACTCCTGAGCCGAACCAACGTTTCGCTGGTCTCACCATTAAGCCGGTACCGAATTTTCACGCGCCACCCACTTGGTAGAGTGGCCAATACCTTCTGCACTTCATTGGCCGTGCTCACCGTGCGCCCATCGATTTCGAGTATTTCAGCCCCGTATCTCAGACCGCGACGATACGCGTCACTGGATTCGAGAACATTACTGACTCTCGCTCCGCCATCAGGGTCCGTGGCAACGGTCGCCCCCAAGGTAGCGTGATCAACGACCCTCCCGCTGCGTAGCGAACCGAGGAAGTTTTTGGCTTGCTGGATGGAAATAGCATATCCCACTCCAACATTCACTCTCCCGCGCTTTTCAAACGAAGCTCTTCCCACAATCCCGAGCAATTTACCCTCGGAATCATACAGGGGCCCGCCTGAATTACCGGGATTGATGGAAGCATCAGTCTGCAAGCAGTCCCCATATTCCAAGAGCGTGCCGGATGGATATTGGTAACGCCCCACTCCACTCAGGATGCCCCAGGTTACCGTTGGCTGTAAGTTGGAAGCCAGCAGGAAAGGGTTGCCGATCACCATGCACCAGTCACCCACCTGCGCACGACGGCTATCGCCCAACTCAGCATAAGGAAAGTCATCGCGTCCTAAGAGTTTGATCATGGCGAGATCTCCGACCGGATCGATCCCCACGATCACCGCATCATAAATTTGGCCGTCGCTTAACCCGCAACGCATGAATGTGCCAGCAGGACTGGAGACGTGGAAATTGGTTAAGGCAAAACCATCAGATGAAATCAATACACCACTACCGCCACCACCACCACCGGGAACAAAAACACTCACTGCGGAAGGAGTCGCTCGCTGGATAGCAGAGATTCGCTGTGACTCCGCTTCAAGAAGTATCGGGTCCAGGGAGATCTCACCCTCCTCAGCAAAAACCTCGGGTAGCACAGCGTAAAAATTCAA
>JAYYHM010000038.1:0-6370 GCA_036148415.1 Planctomycetota bacterium | reverse complement strand
CCAAGGCTCTTCAATTGGTATTCGCGAAGAGGGGTTCTCGAGTTGAAGCTCTTATCTTGGGGCTGGGAGCAACGTAATAGCTCTTCGGAGGGGTCTTGATCAGTTTTTCCGGAATGTGCGGATTGGTTCAAGTGTGACGATTATTCGTGACGATACTCGGGATGGATGACGGAACCGCGCGACCTGTTTGCGATAGAACCGACCGCAAGACCTTGACGTCAGCCTTTAGCCTGCCTAGACTTTTTGAGTGTTAAGTCAAAAGTGGCAAAGGGTTTACATCGATTTCCGATGCGGCGGTTCCGTGCTTCAGGGGTGTTAGCGTGACCAAGAAAGACATCGTGAGAACGATCTCGGAAGAGGTTGGGCTAACGCAGCAACAGACAAAAGAAGTTGTCCAAAGAACTTTTGACGCGATCATCGAGTCTTTAGTCAGAGACCAGCGAATTGAGCTTCGAAACTTTGGTGTGTTCGAAGTGAAGCCACGCGCGGCTCGAAAAGCTCGGAATCCGCGTACAGGTGAGCAGGTTGATGTGCCGCGTAAGCATGTAGTGACCTTTAAGCCTGGAAAGTACATGGAAGCGAAAGTTCGAGCACTGGATGAGGCGGAGATACGCCGATTCTTGGAATCGAATAACAAAGAGACACAACTTCCACCAACGCATCGTCCGACAAATCCAACGGACGGCCCGAGCGGTCGGTGGGATTTATGATTCGAGATAGTGCTGCAATTACACGATCTTGAAATTGACTTTTACACGAGAGTTAGTCGTTCACGGAGGAACGCACGATGCGACGTTTTATGCAAATCATGGTGCTTGCAGGATGCCTCACGACCACTGTGGGTTGTTTTGTACCTATCTACTCCGCTCGACCTGAACGCCGAGTTCAGCAGTTGTTGTTCACTTCGGATGACTTGCGTGCGATGGTAGACGAGTGGGAGCGATTCTGGTTCATGGATTCACCGAGCCATCTTACTCCAATCCGAACTCACGGCGGCATTCTATAGGGCACACGAGTAATACCATTGGATGCAGCAAATCTTTGCTGCATCTTCCGGGGGTCCTAGAGTGAGTGGGTTTGCTGATCAGACCCATGCGCGAGGTATAAAGTCTGTCTATCAAAACCTCCACCATGAGGTATGGAATCGAATTTGCTTAAGCGCAAGCGAAGCGGATGATCTCTTCGTATTGATCGACCATGATGGGCCAGTTGTAACACTCCGTTACACATTTGGCGTTGAGTCCGATGGATTCTCTAAAGGTTGTATCCTCAATCATTTTTCCCACGCCTTCTCTCAACGCATCATTATCATTTGGGACCAGATATGCCGTGCGTTTCCCTGAATAAGCGGAGCTCGTGCTGACGATAGCACGCGGACCGCTATCACAGTCCACCGTCAATGCTGGGATCCCCCTGCTCATTGCCTCCATGAGAACGGATGGAAAGCCCTCATAGTGACTCGGCAGTACGAAGAAGGTGGCATTGGAATAATGATCCCACGGATCCATGACCCAACCTGGTAGTTCCACACGTCCCTTCAAGCCAAAAGTGCGAATGCACTCCTCTAAAGCCTCACGCCTGCTGCCTTCGCCGACGATGCAAAGTTTCCAATCGGGATTTTTATGAGCTGAATCGGAAAAGCACTCAATGAGTCGTTCAAATCCCTTTTCCTTCTCGAGTCTTCCCATCGCCAAGATTGTGCACGCTCTCTGTGCAAGTTCCCTTTGCGAATCCAACTCAGGAGGGTCGATTGCTGAGGCAATGACCGCGACGTCTGCGTTGCAGCGTTGGGTAAGGTAATCTCCTACCTCCTTAGTCAGTGTGATCACCTTTATAGCTTTCGGGTAGGTAGCACCTCGAAGCCACTCCCAGGGTGAGGGCAGAGACTGATGCCGCGGGTCACTTCGCTCACAAATAATGGTGGGGATCTCCAGGCGGGATGCTGCAATGAGTGTCATTACATTCATCTGGTCACAGAAAGATAGGATCAGATCAGGACGCATCTTCCGGATCGTCTGACGTATCTTTGAGATGCGACCCAGTGTTCTCAGACCCTTTATCAAGAAGGATCGCTGAAAAGCGGAGCGGTTGGATGGATCACCCATAATATCCAGATACACACGCTGGACTGATGGTTCGGTTCGGTGCCGATCATTCTGTCCGTCATCGAGTGTGATCAAAGTCACATCATGGTCGCGTAGTGATAGTTGAGAGCAAAGCTTCGCCATCACGCGTTCAGCGCCTCCGCCGTTCAGCGTCGGGATGATGCAGGCCAGTTTCAAGGTAACTCGCTTGGGAAAATAGGTCGGTTTTGGGAAGTACCTCGCCTATTCATCTTAGGCAATGACGCCTCGCTGATGTAGGCAGCTTTGTTTTTCGATTCGGTTCTTGTTGAATTCACCGATCAATCGAATTACTCTGCAGTTACTAATCTTGCTCTACGCTGTGTGGGCGAGGGAAATTACGGTTCCGGTAATCGGTGACAACATGCGAATTCTAACTGCCTTATTTCTGTTGATGAGTTGCATGATTTTTTCATCAACTCAGCTATACGCGGATCAACCCGCTTGGTCGGGTTTTTTACCCTATGGTTTCTATCAGCCGTATGGGGCGGGTTACAGCAGTTCGATTCGTACCCCACCGTACTTTGCGACGAACCCTCCCGTCTATTACGGTCAAAGATTTTCACGTCCCTATGGCTTGACTCCCTTTGCAGCTCCACCGCAACTAAGATCCACTAGCCCCTATCGTGGGCAGAGAGCTAACTCTGGAGTAGAGGTTCAGAAGCCACGTTCTGCCTCAGCCGGGGCTAGCCTTAGTGCACCTGGTGGTGAATCTCGAGGGGAATCATTGGTTGTCAGTGATCATCGGGAAGAGCAAGTAGGAGCGGTGCGATTGAACCCGTTCGTAACCGATCAAAACTTGGTGAACCATTAAACGAGACCGGGTCAACAAGCGGGTCTGTCGCACGGTTGTCAACTTGCTTGGCCATTTGGTTAGAGATGTCATCATAACCCTTTTTCAATGGTTCTGTCACACTCTTCTGACATCACGCTTCTGAGAATTGCTGCAGTGATTGATCCAGCAATTGGATTGCGAGATCGATGTGTTCTTTAGTGGTGACCACCGGCGGCGGTAGAAAGCGTATGCGTGTAGGGTTGGCGCCACAGACGAATCCAAGAATTCCGTTTTCGTACATGATCGTCATCAATGCTTTGGCCTGTTCAAAGCTGCCATCTCCCGGGGTGAAAGCGACCATCATCCCACAGCCGAAGGGTCCCTGGATTTTTTTGGGATACTTTGATGACAGTTGTTCGAGAGCCTGTCGAAAGTAATTTCCAAGCTCGACATTTTTTCCCGCTTCGCCAAAACACTGCTTGGCTTCCATCTGTTCCAGCATGGAGAGACCCGTGGTGATGGAAGCGGAGGAACCGGTGAAGGTTTGGCTAAGTATGGGGCCGGTGGGGTTGAAGGCTTCTCCATACAGGGTTGCGCAAACCTGTGTGATTTTGCCTACGGTCACAATGTCAGCAAATTGATCCAAGCCGAGATGTTGGAATGCAAAGGGACGGCTGGTCCTCGAAAAGGATTGCACTTCATCGAAAATGATGGGTATCCCCGCTTCACGGAGTGGTTCGCATAGGGCGGTGAAAAATTCCGTTGAACCTTCGTAGTATCCTCCCTCTCCCGCGATAGGCTCAGCCCAAAAGGCGGCATGTTTACCAGGGAATCGCTTAATCAGTCGGTGTAGTTCATCAACGGCCCATCTTTGGCTACGCTCGGGATTCGCAGAATCTCGAAACGGCAGGTAATCCACATTGATGGTGATAGGTAAGCCGCTGCGATATGCAGCTTTGTCCGTTAGCGACGCGGTGGCGAGGGTTCTTCCGGCGAAAGCATTATCAAATGCAATGATGCGATCTGCAGGAGCCTTATGATGGAATGCGATCTTCAGGGCGTTTTCATTCGCCATGGCGCCACTGGTTGAGAGCAGGCAGTGGTCAAGTTTGGCACCACTGTAAGCGGCAAGCTCGACGAGCTTCTCGCCCATGCGAAGACTTGCTGGGTTCTGTTGTAAATTGCCCTGCATGACGGTGTCATCCAACGCTGCATCGATGGATGCTTGCACCATACCTTCCTGCAAGTGCCCGCAGCCATGTACTCCAATTCCACAAATGAAGTCGAGCTTTACGCTTCCATCTGCAAGTTCTACAAACGGTCCGTTTCCCATTCCCGCTGCAAGGTATGGCCAAATCGGTGGACCACCACGGACAGCGGTTAAACGATCAAGCATCGATTGATAATGCGGTTGCAAGTTTGGGTTAGCTTCACGAACCGATGTGATTTTCGAGGAATGATCCGCAATCGCCTCAGAAATTAAACGCCTCGCCTCAACGACTCGAGGATCTGCTCGAAGGGCGTCAGCGAGAAGTTCAGTGGATAAAGGGTTCGAAGAGGCCACGGTGCTGGGCTCCTTGAATGGACGAAAGATTGTCTAAATGAGGCTGGTCGAATACGGTGAGGTTGTTTGGCAGGCAGAGTGAACAGGGTTTCACTCTCTTTGAAATGTTAGTCCCTTTTAGAACACTTTCTCCTACCTAGACGACATGGTAACGACTTGTCGTCATTGAGATTAGCCCTGAATCTACTCACTGCGTCTCCCTTTTAAAGCCCCCGCGTGTTTCAAGCTCCTGAGTCTTTTAGGCTCCTGACCCTTTCGGCCTGTTGGGGTTCCTAGGCTACTGCGTTGACTCACGCCGTCGGCCGCAATGGTCGGGCCGCCTCTTCGGTCGATACAATAATCGATAGGTAGATTCTCCTAGCCACCCGCGATTCGAAATCACAGGATCGACTCGAGGTGGATACCACTCTTCAATGACTTGCGGTCTTGAATCCCCCAAAAGGCAACTCGCTTTTTTTGACGGGTGGGTGATAAATCGTTCAAATCAAGGAAAATCCGGCTTTACTGGAGCTTGTTTCATCAGTCAGTGGCTTCTTTGTTAGACAGGATGCGATATCATCTTATGGATTCGCACGCTTTCAAAGGACACCGGGGGATCTTGAGCACACGGCCAAGGTGCTGCTCGAATCAGATGAGCGAAATACTTCTCTATTACCGACGACCCGATCCAACGACCTGGGTGTACCTCTCGTCATTCTTGACGATCGGTCTGTTCTTTGTGTTCCATCGGTTTTGGTCCATACGCAACCTGGATATCGTCCTTCTCATTCTTCTAGCACCTGGATTGCTGATGGTCTACGAGGGACGCCGCAGGCAATTGGTCGAATCAGAGATCATTCAATCCGGAATGACGCAGCTGGAGCAAAGCGGCAGCCCCGGTGTCAAGAATGAATCCAATGCTATGCGACCTCGGGATACCCTCCAGATTTCCGAGGATCCGGATTTCTTGAGACCCGGATCTTCTGATGCAACGACTTCACCTGCAGTGCCTGCGGCAGAAAATTCAGGAGTGGGGCCCCGCGATCTAGCCAATCAAAGTTCGTCCGTAGCTTCGCTGAGTGGTTCTCGGTCTGCGGATACCTTGAACACGAACTCTGCGATTGAAACCTCTTTTTTCGAAAAGACAAAAGCGGCGGGAGAATCGTTGATTGGATTGGTATCCCAAGCCATTGATGGTGTGCCTCCGCCGGATTCATCCATTCCTGAAGCAAATAGCGAGCGTCTCGCTTTAGTGGTGGCTCAATTGGATACGACTCAAGATCCAGAAGATCAGGTATCCGAAAGTCCGAATGCAAGTGCCGAGCAGCGAGAATCTAACGACTTGAAACAAGATTCAGCCAGTGTCGGGGACTTGGACAGCGATGATCCACTTTTGCTCGGTCAAGCTCGGACCGAAGAGGAGATGAAGCTAGGGACAGCAGATGTCCCATTGGAGGATACCAGTGAGATTTCATTTCTGCGTCGGTTGCTGGAGGGCCCGGAAGATCCAAGGCAATTGCAGCGTTGGGGATTTATCTATTTGTTTATCGTGGAAGCACTGCTGCTGCTGCGTTTGATGCTGGATCCTTTAATGGTCCGCCGTCCGTTACTGGACCCTAATTTGACCACAGGTGGTTTGTACTTCATTGGTATTTCCCTGTTTATTTTTATGATGGCTAATGTGGTAACCAGCAGTCCAAGAGTGCAAGTGCAGCAAGGTCCTGAACTGGGACCCGGCTATGCCATGATGAATCTGCTGCCAGCGATACCGACCCGTCCAGTGAGCGATCAGCCAGGTGGTGATATTCCCCCTGAGATTTCTGAGTTGACCCCGAGTCAGGTGCAGTTGGCAAAAATTGCTAAGACGCTCGCAATTCTCGCTCAATTTTCAATCGTGGTCGGTATTGTGCTGATTGCCAGTCGCCACTT
>JAYYHM010000037.1:0-3845 GCA_036148415.1 Planctomycetota bacterium | reverse complement strand
AATCGTGGTCGGTATTGTGCTGATTGCCAGTCGCCACTTTTCCAATATTCGAGCGGGTGTTGGATGCTCATTGCTCTATCTACTTCTGCCCTACACGGCGCAGATGACCGGTCGAGTTGATCATTCGCTGCCAGCGGCACTTTTACTGTGGGCTGTGCTTTGCTACCGCAGGCCGCTACTTGCAGGCATATTTTTGGGGCTTGCGGGTGGACTCGTTTATTACCCTCTTTTTCTGTTACCTCTCTGGGGAAGTTTTTATTGGAGACGCGGAGCGAGGAAATTTGCGGCTGGTGCGGCGGCTATGATTTTAATGTTGGTGGTCGCATTGTCTTTCGATAGTTCCGCCTCTCTCTCCGATCACTTGTATCGAATGTTTGGTTTGCTTAAACCCAATCGGGATCCACAGGAATTAGGTGGATTGTGGGCCTTGGGCTGGAATCCTATCTGGCGTTTGCCAGTGATCGTTGGATTTGCAATCTTGGCAACATTTTTCACCATCTGGCCCGCAAGCAAGAATCTAGGGACATTGATGAGTTCTTCTGCGGCGTTGATGGTAGCCGCACAGTTTTGGCATGGATATGGCGGTGGGTTATACATCGCTTGGTTCATGCCCTTATTGCTGTTAGTCATCTTTAGACCGAACTTACAAGACCGTATTGCAGCCAAAGTGGTGGCGGGAATTACACCTTCCATTGCGTTCGGCGAGACAGAAACTGAGCCATCCTGATGGAAAATGGAATTGAGCGTCCTGACGAGTCGTCAGTGGGATGCGTTGAAGCGATGGAACGTTATCAGGCTCTTCTTGATGACAACTCTCAGCGTCAGGCCGCATTACGGCAGAAGGATCGTTGGTTTGGGACCGTTCGATTGATTCTCTTTTTGGCGTTCCTCTCACTGTTTGCCATTTCAAGTCTTTGGAATGATCTACCTGTTGCATCTTGGCTCGCTTGGGGCTCACTTATCGCTTTCTTGATTGTGGTAACACTCAATGAACCGCTTAGAGATGAGTTGGGGCAGTTGCAGAAGAAAGTTTCTGTGATCAAAAGGTTGAAAGCGAGGTTGAATCGCGATTGGGAATATCTTGGTTCAAAACGCATCGATAGGATTATCGAGGAATTGGATTTACCGCCGGTGCAGAGAGCAGTGGCAAGTGATCTTGATCTGCTGGGAAAGGCGTCCCTGTTCTCACTGGTCTCCATGGCATTCACCGAACCCGGGATCCGAACTCTTGGTCGTTGGCTATGCGGACCGTCTGAATCACAGGAAGCAAGTGAACGTGCGGTGGCGGCTGCAACGCTCGCGCCGTTACGAGAGAAACGACTTAGGTTCTATACCCTATCACGCCAAGTCAGTGAGAGTTCTGGAAGCCCCGATCAATTTGTTCGTTGGGCACAAGGAGACTTTTGGTTGGTCCATCGCATTTGGTTAGCCCATTGGTCACGTTTATCTACGGCGTTATCGGTGACGGGTATTGCATGTTTGGCTGCGGGACTTGCTGGATGGTCAGCACCCTTGGTAATGAAGTTAGCGTTCATTGGTCTAGGTATTCTGGTCGTCGTTAATCTTGTGATCACCACATTGATGCTTGGACCCGCACATGCGGTGTTTTCTGTGGCGATGTCTAATCGAAGAGCAGTAAGGGACTACCAAGAGATTTATGCCTCCGCCGAGTTGCTGGGGCCGACGGAAGCGAATCAAGGCCTGCTGTTCCGATTAAAGCAGGTATTAATTGATGAGGAATTATCAGCTTGCCGTGGTATGGCCGATTTGCAGAAGCTTGCCAGAGCGGGTGGTTTGCGACAGTCGGCTGGAACCTTTTTGATCTATTTGCCACTTCAGTGTTTAACCCTATGGGATATCCGAGTGCTCGCTCGGCTGGAGCGATGGAAGGAAACCTATGGGCAGAGAGTTGGCGATTGGTTCAAAGCTCTGGGCGAATTGGAAGCTTTGATGTCCATCGCCGCTATGCGGGATGATTATCCTTCTTGGGGTGAACCCACTTGGGTCGAAGCCACCGAGGGCCAGCAGGTATCCGGAACGGAAATTGGTCACCCGCTGCTATCCGATCAGGATCGGGTTTGCAATGATGTCACCCTCGGGCCGCAGGGATCCGTTCTCCTGGTGACGGGTAGTAACATGTCCGGCAAAAGCACCATGATGCGTAGTGTCGGCTTAAATGTATCTTTGGCTGGTATCGGAGCTCCGGTTTGTGCACAATCTTTCGAGCTTCCCACCGTCGAGCTTGTGACGAGTATTCGCGTCAGCGATGATGTGAGCCAAGGTGTCTCTTTCTACATGGCGGAACTACAACGCTTGAAAAGCGTAGTGGATCATGCGAGAGAGTTATCCAAGAAGGATGATCGTCTCTGTATTTTTCTCCTCGATGAAATCTTACAAGGAACCAACAGCCGAGAGCGACAGATCGCTGTGGTGCAGGTGTTACAGCACTTAATGAATTTCGGAGCCATTGGTGCGATAAGCACACACGATTTAGAGCTTGCAGATGAACCGGATTTGATGTCGGTCGCTGAAGTTGTTCATTTTAGAGAAACTATTCGCCCCGATGCGGAAGGTAAAGAAAGAATGACTTTTGATTATCAGATGCGTAAGGGTGTTTCTCCTACCACCAATGCACTGCGTTTATTGCAGATGGTTGGATTAGGTCAGGAATTAAATGACCAAGACACGGGGAATCAAGAGTAGTGAGTGAAAACAACTCAGGCACAGGAGTGAAAGTGAATCAGAATGATTCACAGCGAGATAAGAATCGACGTATGGTTCTGATCACAGATGGATATTCCAATCCCGTGACGGCGAAGACGGCAAGCTGCTTGCTGCGATTCTGCCCTGAAGAGATTGTGGCTGTCTTGGATCGTTCGGCAGAAGCACCAACTGCTCAAGATCTCTTGGGAGTGGGAGGGGATATTCCCGTAATTCAATCCATGGAAGAGGCGCCCGATGGTGACTCACTCGTCATCGGTATCGCTCCTCCAGGTGGCAAGATCCCAATCTGTTGGCGGCCACTGATTCTCGAGGCGATCAAGCGACGGATGACAATCTACTCGGGGCTACATGACTACCTCATCGAGGATAGTGAGTTCAGCGAGGCAGCACGGCTTTACAACGTAGATCTTATTGATTTGCGACGCAACGCGGAGCATGAGGTCGCATCCTGTGAGGCATTAGATGATTCATGCCTGAGAATCCACACTGTCGGGCAAGATTGCGGTGTTGGGAAGATGCTCGTTTCGGTAGAGCTTACCCGTGCTCTCAATGATTCTGGGTTGAATACCAAGTTCATTGCGACGGGGCAGACGGGGATACTGGTTGAAGGTGATGGATGTCCTGTGGATAGCGTTGTGTCCGACTTTGTGAGTGGTGCGGTGGAGAAGATGATTGTTCAGCATAGCGACTATGATGCTGTGGTGGTGGAGGGGCAAGGTAGTCTAGCGCATCCACGGTATAGTGCTGTCACCTTAGGGCTCTTGCACGGATGTTCGCCCCATGCCATGGTCCTCTGTTACGAGGCGGGTCGCAACAATTTCAACGGCTTGAGTCATCTTGCACTACCCGGCTTGTCAGACTTGAAAACAGTTTACGAAACGATGGCAAATCTGCGGTATCCTTCTCGGGTCATCGCAGTGGCGATGAACAGTCGCTTGCTCTCTGATGAACAGGCCAATGTTGAGCGTGAACGTGTCAAGCGTGAGTTGGGCTTGCCCGTTTGCGATGTCGTTCGTCATGGTGCTCAGGATCTGGTCAAGGCTGTGCTTGGTATTCGTGCGAATCACGATACATAACGATTGCTGATTGAAGAGGTTGAAACATGACTGTTGACCGAGTTG
>JAYYHM010000036.1:0-6103 GCA_036148415.1 Planctomycetota bacterium | reverse complement strand
CGGGCTAGACCAAAGCCCATGAACCATCAGCACTGGAATTCGATTTGGATCATACGGCTCAAGCATATAGAGCCCTCGCTTGCTCTGTGAGCGTGCTGGATTGAGCAAACCCTCGGTGGCCTGATTCCTCTTCTGGAATTCCGGACTGTCAAGAAAAAAGGCGAGAGGTGTACTGAGATCCGTCTCCAGTGGAACCCAATCATTCGACAGGAGAACTTGATTCGCTGTCAGAGGGTCAAAGAATTCCAGCACACAGGTAGTCGTATTGGCTGAGCCTTCTTTATCGGTCTGATCCACGCACCGCATCAGAGCAGTCACGCTATAGCTCAAGCCATCTGCATAATATTTTTCCTGCTGATCGTCACCTTGAACGTCCTTACGTACAGCAATCAAAGGTACACCCAGTCCATAGGTGGTATGACGATTCCTCAATGTTTCGATAGCATAGTCACTTACAAATTCATAATGATCAAATTCATCTTTATCCCAATTCCCTCGCATCTCGGTTCGCACAACAAACTTGTGGCCAAGGGTCTCGATGGTGTAGGTCTGCCCGGGTTCGAGATGACTATCTGAACAGAGAATGCGAAGGGTATCCTCCAGCGACTCATTGTAGAGATCGCACACGGCACGGAACTGCGGATCATACACATTCCTCGCCGCACTAAGATCATTACTGAAGAGGTATCCGTAACTGTTGGTTAGCGAGACCCCATAATGATTCAAAGCTTCACTTAAACGCCCAAGCCTTTCAGCCTTCTTGCCCTCCACATAGGACAATTCGCTGAGTGCATAGATGAGATCGGATTCTGGACGGTCCTGCACGCGTTGACGAATCGCGGCAAAACAAGCCGTGGGATTGGCGTGATAGTGATCTTCAAGATCAAACCGACGCAGTGTCCTACGGGTTCTAACACTGATCTCTGGTCCTTCGTTACTGAATAACTGTAAGCTTGGCGCCAGAGGATTTTCTCGAACATCGCGCATCGATAGATATCGGGCAGTTGAACATCCCGAGAACGCCGCTAAACCTAGCAGCAGGCCGATGGTCATCACGAAATGGCGCAAAGCGAGACGCCCCTGCCGCGACTCATTCGCGAGGGATATTCCTTCGGTTCGTTTGCCTTCAATCAAAACGGCTTCTTGGTTCACCAGCAAAAGCTTTACTTCCCTATCTCACATCGTCTAATTAGCCGCTCAAGCCGCGGGGTCTGTCGCCCTGCATGGATAGGCAGCTTGGCCACAGAAGTGACGGTAGAAACTGAACGAACTTGGTGTCAACGTTAGGTTGAGTTCAATATTGCTGGGTGAGGATTTGACTCTTCACTGCGAGCTGCGTATTGATTAATAAACGATTTCGAGCGACAAACGCAGTAAGAACCTTAAAGGGGTTGCTCAAGTGAGACCGGACGTTCCGCCAAAAACCTCCTCAAATTGACTGTGTGAGTTATTTCCGATCCTGCGAGCTCTTTGAAATCTTGACCGCTCGTAGGTCCAGGCGGGATTTGCCTCGCAAGCGATATCAGTAACGACATCGCGATCGCTTTTGGCATGGATGCAAACAAAATCCTTTGACCTCTTGCCAGAGCCCAACCCGATCCCAGCTATCCACAGCCCCCGTGAAACACTCCGGGAAACAGCGCTAAGCCGTGAAGCTACGTGCTGAAGAGGCACAAGCGACACACTAAGAGGTGTTAAGGTCAGGTTCTACGGGATTAGTCAAAATAACCCAGCAGCCAAAATCGTCAGGACTGGCATCTCTTGCGCAGAGGAAGAAACTTCATCACTTTTTCACTTCGCTAAGTACGATCCTTTTTTGACCATGATGAATTTGTGACCTATGTTTCCCTGGCCGCGTGTTGTGAGCATCGCCGTTCGGCCACGAAGCAAGTAGTTCCTCCCCAATGAACATGCTTGTAAGTCCTCCCCCCAGATGCTCTTGATTGGGATAACTGAGTATGATCCAACCTGCACAGGTCAGGAATCTGCGGATAGCTTTCAGCATGAGTGGATTGGCAGTAGCCATTCTGTTTATCGCAGTGGTTTCAGCACCCCAACTCACCGCTCAACCATTTGATTTACCGTCATCTGGACTAGAAGACAGCGTTGCTGCTCAGCCCACGGGCGACGACCAAGCACTCGAGGTCGGTCTTGAACTTGAGCAATCTCAACTCTGGAGCGAAGCTATTCGCCACTATGAAGCGGCTTTTCGTAAAAGTCCTTCAAGCAAAAAGCTGTACCAGCGTCTGATTATCTCTCGACTTCACTTTGACGTCGCTCGGCGATATCAGGATGAAAGCTTTCTGAGATCTCTCGATCACCTCAGCACTTCTCAAACCCTCGATCTCTACGCTGAGATTCTTTCGAATCTACAAACGCATTATGTAGACCGAGTGGACTGGGATCGCTTGATGATTCATGGAACCGCAGCACTAGAGGTTGCTCTTACTGAACGCAAATTTCTCAGTGCTGTGTTGCCGACAACCGATTCCGGCAAGATCGAGAATTTTCGACAAAGTATCCACAAGCGGATCAGCGAGCGAAGCACCGAAACACGTTTTGACTTGCGTGCGAACGCTGCATACGTTGCTGACCTTGCGAAAAAGGACTTGGGCTTATCTGGAACCGCTACCGTCATGGAATTTTTATGCGGAGCTGTTTCTACTTTGGACCCCTACACACGCTTGCTGTCTCCGAGCCAACTCGATGAAATGTTCTCGAATATCGAGGGCAACTTCGTTGGCTTAGGTGTTGAATTAAAAACAGAACCGCAGCACCTCCAGATTCTCTCTGTCATACCAGGCGGCCCAGCTGAGCAAGCGGGTATTCGTGCAGGCGAGCGTATTGTCAGAGTGGAGGACGCCCGAACCACCGAAGTCTCCGCCGAATTTGCTGCGGATCTCCTGCGGGGTCCCGAGCGGTCTTATGTCTCCATTACGATCGAAGGCGTCGATGGACAAAGCCGTGAGATGAAAGTCCAGCGACGACGGGTGGAAGTACCCTGCGTGGAGAACACTCACTTTGTCGACGTAGAAAACCGAGTAGGCTACTTTCGTCTCACTAATTTTCAAAAAACCACAACGCGAGATGTTGAAAACGCGTTATGGAAGTTACATCGAGAAGGAATGCGTTCTCTGATTATTGATGTGAGAGGAAACCCTGGTGGCCTTTTATCTGCGGCGGTTGAAGTAGCAGATCGCTTCCTATCGGATGGTCGGATTGTCACCACACGTGGTCGCAACACTCGGGAAAACGCGGATTATAACGCCCACCGCACCAACACGTGGAATCTGCCGATCGCTGTTCTCATCGATCGTGACAGTGCGAGTGCAAGTGAGATCTTCGCGGGAGCTATTGCGGATCGCAAACGGGGGATGATAGTAGGTGAGACAAGCTTTGGAAAAGGCAGCGTCCAAGGTATCTTTCGAATGCAAGCAGCAAGTTTCGGGCTATGCCTCACCACGGCTAAGTTTTACTCGCCGAGTGGTAAGGCGATTAGCCAGAACGGTGTGATACCGGATCTGGCGGTTGATCCAACCTACATCGCCGCACGCCCTAACTCTCGCGGTGAAATCACACGAGATCAGGAAGATGCGACGCTGCAACAAGCAATCGCCAAGCTATCCGAAGGCAGACGCCTTAGCTTCGACCAGTCGGCTACGATCTCAAAATAATATCCTAGCCACATATCCTACGAATGCCTTGAGCAAACTGGAAATTCAGTTCATTTGAATTTCCTGACCTTCTCTCCATCGAGACGTACCGTCTTGCAGGCAAACTGGCCTTGCTAAAATAACGGCGGGACCCGCGGATGATTACGTAGCAAGAGAGGGTGTCTGTGAGTGACCGTGGCAGGGCAAAGCCCTCGGCGGTAGCCCTGCGGCGACGTACAAGTCACTCAACCGCGTCATCAGTAGATGCCACTCATCCACCATTTCAGGTGTTCCACGGACGGCAGCATCTCCTCGCTCAAATCCTATTTCACTTATGGTGATCGTTGCATCGAGACAGCAAAGCGCCTCGACCATCAGGTGGTCGCGGCGAACATCGTCGCTCAGAGAGGAGTCGTCGTAGATCCAGACATGAGCCTTCATTACTAAGTCAATGAGTGAAAGCGCCGCCATCTCGATTGACTCGGCATCTAGGACCTGACGTACTGAACCTGACTCTACATAAAATTTCGACATAACCATGACCTCCGTGTAAAAGTGATTATCGCTACCCGTCTCGGGCGATAGAAATAAGATCGCAGTTGGATGGACACGTTAGGTCACGCCGCTTCAGTTTTTTGAAAAAAGCAATGCAATTTCACCCATCTACGCGAAATTGTACGGGAAAGTCAATCGGCGGCCGCCTCGGGTTCTACAAGAGAGTGGGAACACGAAACGCTGAAAATGTGGAGGATATACCGAGCGTTTCTGAGTGCTGGGGCTCGCTTTTAAGCGAGCTATTTCCCAACCAAAATCGTGTTTACGTTTGAGAGGACTAGAGAAATTCCATCCTCAGGGATTTGCAAACAACTGAGATCCTCATTCATGTTATTTCTCATCAGCGGGAGGATCCGCTTTTTCAGATGGAGGATCAACAATGGCCTGTTGCGGCTGCAAGGCGTCCGCTCCTGACTCACCGCTTACCTCTGCGTTGTCCGCTGTAGCGTCATCCGCTTGAGGTGGGTTATCGCTGAACTGGTAAAGTAGTTGCTCCACTCCCACTTCGACTAACAATCGATTGCCATTCTGCTGGATCATCACCTTCGTCTCCAGCTGATTGTTCCCACTCAGAACAGGGCGTCCCTCGGTGAGCTGAGCGTTTTTTCCATCATTGAGGTTGATTGCCAAGACATCCATGCTCTTCCTCCTTGTCCGATTAGCCGCTGAAAAAGCAAAAGGACTTCGTGCCAAAAATAATAATGGTGAACCCGTGGGTTGGGTAATGGTGCATCCCCAGGTGGACTCCAGATCGCGATCCCAGGCGGGCGAGCCCTCCCTGAGATTGACCGCGTGTAGTCGATCAACCGGCACATGGTAACGGCCGTCAGAGGTTTGCATTTGTGGCCCATTTGGATCAACCTTCGCCGCACTTTTAGCTCTTGGAAGCAGAATCATTTGCTCGCCCAGTTTCATCACACTCAATCCGGCAAGCGCGGGTACGGCTTCAAACTTATGGCTGCTGACTTGAGTACCCTGCACCAGATCCCAGATCAACGCATCCCCTTGGTTATTCAATAAGTTCAAGTAGCGTGCACTCTCCACTCGCCCAAAGGTACTTTCGACTTCTGCCCGAGGATCTGATCGGTTTGACTTTGCTGCAACGTGCTCAAGCAGAACTTGATTCGAGAATGGGTTGGTGAGTCGTACCTTGAATTGACCCGAGTTTTCAGTCGGCTGGTAAGAGAGTACATTCTTTCCCAGACTGGACCAAACCTGACCACCCTCCCAGTTTTCGGTCCCTAGTTTCTTACCATCCAAAGGATCAAAAAACACTGCGCTGCTTGTGGCATCCGAGATCACAGCAACTCTGTCTCCATCGCTCACCACGGCACCGCTAACCGGAGCAGCGGCATTGCGCCACAGAGTCTCTGATGTGACCAGATCCAATGCAATCAGGTCCCCTCCTTGAAGGAAGATCACTCGATCACCCAGAACAGGACCGAGAGTGAATTCAGGAATCACTGCACTCGTCATGCTGCTATCGACAGCGTATCGCACAATCTTATCATCGAACGGTGTCACTGAACTCCGGCGACTCATCGGATTTCCACCATCTCCCGAGATCGGACGCTGCCACAATACGGGATCACCAATACCACTAAAGAGCGCGAGGAGATTCACTGCAATCAGTTCCGAACGCGTCACAACGACCATGACCCCACCACTCACCTGTGCCGTCTTCTCTGCTTCACTAATATCGCCGTCAACTGCGATACGCAGTCGCATTCCCTGAGGACTCATCAAGCTCAACGGACTACTACCCTCGCCATAAAGACGCCAACCCTTCATTTGCTCACCGGCGAGTCGCTGAAGCTCTGAGAATCTTTGGGTCTGCGATAGAGAGCGGATAATTCGGGTCGTACGTGCATCCCATGTGAGTGACACGAACTTTG
>JAYYHM010000035.1:0-4688 GCA_036148415.1 Planctomycetota bacterium | reverse complement strand
TCAGTGGAATGTCCATGGTCAGATTGAAAAATAATTAATGTGTCCTTTTCAAGAGACAAGTCTTCCAGGACGCTCAGTACCTCTCCAACCTTTTCGTCCACCGTGGAAACAAATTCTGCATACTGCCGCCGCGGTGACTCTAGGTCCTTGTAACGCTTTCTCCACTTGGATGTCCCCTGCATCGGGTAATGAGGCGCATTAATCGCCCAATACATAAAAAAAGGTTTTTCCAATGAGCTATGAATAAACTGCCTCGCTTCTTGCACCATCAGGTCCAGAAAGAATTCACCATCCTCAAAGACTTCCTTTCCGTTACGCCAAAGGTCATGTCGGTTCGGACCGTTCCAATAAAAGAAATGAGAATAGTTATCGATACAGCCTCCCATGTGCCCAAAAGAATAATCGAAACCTTGCGCATTGGGCATTGTTTCGGGTGAATAGCCCAGATGCCACTTACCGATGTGTGCCGTTGCGTAACCGTGACTCGACATGAGTTCTGCTAATGTAACTTCACTGCTCGGCATACCCGGAACACCTTGTGCCGACGAAACATTACCAGGAACTCCGGCTCTTGCTGGGAACCGTCCTGTCATTAGCCCAGCTCGCGAAGCGGAACAGATCGCCGAGGGCGAATACATTTGAGTAAATCGAACACCTTTTGCTGCAAGACGATCCAAATGAGGTGTGTGAAGATCACTAGAACCGTAGCAATTCAGGTCCAGGCTACCCTGATCATCTGAGTAGATCACAATCACATTAGGTTTCTGCCCCGATCCCTCACTGGTTAAATAGAAGCAAAAACCGTAAGCAAACAATAATAGCAATAGGGCTCGGAATTTCATTCAATACTCCACATCGAATACATGGTCTTATCGGCCATGAAAATCAAGGGTTTCCATTAATCTATCGGAAGGTCAGATTCAATTATTTCCAAATCCGCCCGCTGAGACTCGTACGTGACACAGAATGCTCTAGTCGCTTCATCAGGTACCTTGCCCCACACCTTACAGGCCTGCTCATAAAGCTCGGGCCACCAGTTACGATGTTCAGTCCGACCCCTCTCTAAATCTTCCCTCCAGTAGCTCAATACTTTTGACCAGCAACGATCACCATAGGACAGAGCTTCTTTTAGATTGTCATACCGGGGAACATACCATCGCCTTCCTATCTGGGCATGCAGGACTTCATCAGCCCAATCAAAATCTTGAAAAAGAGCTGATAATTCGTCACCGCTTTCATTGGCAACCTCCCACTCATATCGCTTCCCAGTTCGAGACATCAACCCTTGCTCGATGAAAAATAGTACACCGTGCCTTTCCCTGGCATCCAACTGCAAGTTGAGATTTCTGGACCAAGTAAAATTGATTGGAATCTGCGTCCAATCGATACCGAGGGATGCGAATCCTACCTCACCCATCATCGCATGCCTCGCTTCATCCCATAATTGACGTGACATCTCCATGTGGAAGCCCCATGACTCTTCATCCCGCAGGTCAACTAAAATACTTGCCATCATTTCTGGGACGTCGAGTTCACGAATCCTTTTGTAATACATCATTAAGGTTTTATCTTGAGCTGAATAACCCTCATCATAGAGAAAAGCCTCCGGGTTTACGCCTGCATTGAAGGGATCCAAGAATCTTTCATCTCGTCGAGGCTCCCGATGATAGACTGCTGTGTCTTTTGGGTAACACCTCTGCGGCGATGGAATATCAGAGATTTCCTCAACGCCATCCATAGCACCTGAGAGTGATAAGAAAGTGCTCAAGTGCTCCCGCCACGGATCTAAGTCTACAGTTTCCTTCTCAGTAGTCAGATATTCGCTTGCTGCTTGCCCGAAACTCGTGAGCTCTGAAAGCTCAAATTCGATTAGCTTCGCAACACGTACTGTCGGAGCATCTGCCAAGGGATGAGCATCTATTTTCAATCGTTGACACGCTTTCAAAACTGCCGGGAGAGCAACCTGATAGACTCCAACCAAGAATTCCAATGTGTCCGGGGTGCCATTTATCTCTTCAAAAAATATAGCCAGAGATTCGTCGGGACACTTATCCAAACCCAGAGGCGGTTCCCTCATTTCTGAGACACGACGCCGAATCAAATCGACTTGCTCAGCACAGAGATAGGCATGCAAACTGTAGGCTGTTTTTAACTCATAGATGGGCTCATGCGTAATCTTTTCCGTCAACATTTCATGGAGGCGTTTCAGGGAAAAATGCAGACGCTTTAAGCGACTGACACTCTCCTCCAGACTCCAATTACCTTCGACAGCTCTTTCCATCGAGCAGAGGCCCGCCAGTGCAGGCACTACAGCCGGTCCTGATTCCTCTTTCCGCACGTTCATCTCTCAGCTCCACGGTGCCCGATAGGGGTTTTGTCTTAGCAACTCATCGGCCTCAATATCATCTCTCACCCGCTCATTAACAGCATCCCAGAAAAGAGGCCGTTTCAGTTGCCATGACACATAACCGAGGTGCCCAGGAGTGATGGAGCGGTGAGCCACCTCCGCCGGTGCGATACATTCTTTGCGAGACTTTACACAGTCAAGAAAATCTTTGACGTGATCGTTCGACTCTTTGACTCTCTTGAGACCGGGCAAGAAGGAACGCGACTTCCAACTATCATCCGAAGTTTCAAGCTTTCCCCGATTAACAAAAACGTTGCCTCGTTCACCCTTAAAGGTTACGCCCGATCTATTTCGGGTGCTTATCGAGATGATTGATCCATCATCGTACTCAGAGCGTATCTCATAGTGATGAGGCGTGTTATAGATCGGTGTTTCCGGGAAAGTCCAAGCCATGGCCTCCACTTTGTTGGGCCCGTCACGGTCCACTCCAAGCGCCCAGTGGGCAATGTCGTTATGATGGCCAATCCAATCCATTAGCACTCCACCACCATATGCTCGATGACCTCGCCACCAGCGATGATGCCTCGCACGCATGTAAGGCAGAAAGGGTGCTGGACCACACCAGAAGTCATAGTCGAGAAACACAGGCGGCTTGGCCGGTTCAGGATCACCCTGAGGTGAATCGTAACCCGGTGGAAGCCCCACTTCGACGGACTGGATCTGTCCAAGGTGACCATTGAGAACAAGCTCAACGGCACGACGAAATTTCTCATCACTTCTCTGCTGACTTCCTGTCTGGAAAACCGTCTTCGCATCTTTCACCGCACGATAAACCTGCTGACCTTCGGTGAAAGTATGCGTCACTGGCTTTTCACAGTAGACATCCTTTCCATTGTCAATGGCTTCGAGTGTACACAAGGCGTGCCAATGATCGGGGGTGGCGACAACCACCGCGTCGACGTTCTCTGATCGGCAAAGCCTTCGAAAATCTGATGTTTTTAATAGACCGCCCTGATTCCCCTGGCTCGCCGCTATCTTCTCAGCAGCCGGATTGAGCCCATAGGCTAAACCCTTGCCCCAATCGCGGTCACGGTAATGCAAATGATCCACATCACAAACCGCTGTGATGATCGTGTTGTCCTTGGACAGGAAAGAGTCAATTAAATTATTGCCTCTGGAACCTAGACCAATCACACCCACTTGAACTTGATCATTCGCTGCAATAGGGCAGACAGCGGAAGCGGTGGTGGTATGAACTGCTTTAGGAACGAGCATCCCTGCCGCACCGAGCTTCAGCAAATTTCGCCGATGCACCATCGTCTGAGGACGCAACGCAATGGTCCGTTCTTTCATCGTAGGATTTCTTTGCAAGAGTTGGTTTGCACACGCAGAATGAATTAGCCGATGAAGCAAATCCTCTGCAAGCGTACCATAACCTGCAAACGCGGGACGATCCCGCTACTCATCCTGAAGTGTTTTTTCGCAAGACCCTTGCCGAGCGAAAAAGTGGTTCACTTGCAAATCTCCAAGGTTTTTCTATTTTTTCTATATCTTCGAATAACCATGCAAAGACGCGATTTTTCAGTGCAAAGCAACAGAGTTGCCAAGCTTTCAAGCGACACCGGCTGCTCGACTATTTTCCGTCGCTGAACTACGCGAGCAAATCTTTGACAATCCTGCCATGGACATCCGTGAGCCTGAAATCCCTTCCTTGAAATCTCACGGTTAGTCGCTCGTGATCCAAACCGAGTTGATGGAGCAGCGTAGCGTGTAGGTCGTGGACATGTACCGAATTTTCCACTGGTTCGAATCCAAAATCATCCGTCTTACCGTAGACCTGCCCGGCTTTGAACCCTCCCCCAGCAAGCCACATGGTGAAGGCATCGATATGGTGATTCCGTCCTGTATTCTGACGAACCTCTCCCATTGGGGTTCTACCGAACTCACCTCCCCAAATCACGATGGTTTCATCCAATAATCCCCTTTGTTTCAAATCTTTGACTAAGGCAGCACTGGGTTGATCAATATCCTTGCACTTGGAAGGCAAATGCTTTTCCAACGTTTCGGTAGGTCCACCGTGATGATCCCAGTTCGTATCGTATAGCTGAACGAATCGCACTCCCCTTTCGATTAATCGCCGGGATAACAAGCAATTCCTCGCATACGTCGACTCATTCGGATCTTTAATTCCATAAAGATCGAGCGTGTCTTGGTCTTCATCAGAAATATCCATCAAATCAGGCGCACTACTCTGCATTCGGTACGCCATTTCATACGCGTTAATACGAGCAGCTATCTCACCGTCACCGGTCTGCCGAAGCCGTTCCTCATTCAATTGATT
>JAYYHM010000034.1:0-7516 GCA_036148415.1 Planctomycetota bacterium | reverse complement strand
CGTGAAGATCATTCAAGTGAACTTTATTCTCCTGAGCTTTGTAACCCACTTCGTCCGAAGCGCCATAGTCGATCCCTCCTTTTACACCGCCACCGGCAAGCCAGGCACAAAAACAATGCGGATTATGATCTCTTCCAGGCTTTGCTCCAGTCTGCGCGATAGGTAGTCGACCAAATTCACCACACCAAACCACGAGTGTTTCATCGAGTAACCCACGAGCTTCTAAGTCTGCCAAGAGCCCTGCAACTGGCTGATCCGTTTCCCCCGCAAACTGCCGATGGTTACCCTCGATATCGGAATGTCCATCCCATGATCGCTGGTTCTCCATTCCGCCAGAATAGATTTGTACAAAGCGAACCCCCCGCTCTACGAGTCGTCGTGCTGTCAGGCATTGCCTTGCAAAGTGGTCACATTTTGGATCTCCGATACCATAAAGGCGCTGCACATGCTCGGGTTCAGCATCGATGTCTAGTGATTCTGGTGCAGAGGTTTGCATTCGGTAGGCCAACTCAAAACTTTCAATCCTGGCAGCTAATTCGCGTTCTTCCGGATGCTGCTCGAGATGGATTTCATTGAGTCTCTCCAAGAGTCCGAGTTGCATGCGCTGCCCTTGATCGGACAGACCTGCAAATCGCTTAAGATTCGAGATGGGTTCACCTTTGGGGCTCAGATAGGTGCCTTGAAAAACCCCGGGAAGAAATCCTGCACTCCAGTTTGCCGCATGTCCTTTAGGTAAGCCTCGTCCCTTGGGATCGCTCATCACCACAAACCCGGGCAGATTATTATTTTCGCTTCCTAACCCATAGGTAACCCAAGATCCCACACACGGGTAACCCATTCTCGGAAGTCCGGTATTCATAGCGAAGAGAGCCGGTGAATGGTTATTACTCTCTGTATGGCCGGATAGCAGAAACGCCATCTTGTCGACGTGTTCTCCAAGGTACGGAAATATCTCGGGCACCATTTTCCCGGATTCACCTTTGGGTGAAAACTTGAAAGGTGATTGCATCAGATTACCGATCGAGTTCTTGAAGAAGCCTGTTGTATTCTCAAAGGCTGAATCAAACTCGCGAATGGTTTTTCCATTCCACTTATCTAACTCAGGCCGGTAGTTCCATGTGTCAACTTGGCTCGGCCCTCCGTTAATAAAAACCCAGATGACATGCTTTGCCTTGGCGGGCAGGTGCCCTGACTTTGGAGCCATGGGATTGAGTGATGACATCTCACTTGGATCAACCAAACTCTTCTCAGTGAACACTGTATTGTTATCAGCCTGCAACAGATTAGCTAACCCGAGCATTCCCAGGCCACAACCCGCATTTTGCAGCCATGCACGACGAGAGACAGGAAGAGCTCGTTGTGCTTTTTGACCTAGATTCATAACTTTTCTCTAAAACAAACTCATATCGATCGAAGCTTTTACTCGGATACTCTCGCTGAATTCATCATTCAATGTAAATGAACTCATTGGTGCTGAGGATCATCTGGCACAGGTCCACACACGCATTCTGGAAAGATTGATCCGACTTTTGATCTTGATAAACCGATGTCTGTTTATTCAAAAACTCGATGGCAATCTGTCGCTCAACATCGCTTGGAGAGCGAGCTAGTGCTAGACGAAATACCTCGTCAGCAACCTCTTTCGAGTCTGCACCTTTCAATGCAGCCGCGAGAGCCTTCGCATACTCTCTACCCTGTGGACTATTCAAAAAACTTAAGGCTTGAGGAGCGATGGTGGTTTGCGAACGTTTTCCAATGCTGACGAGATGTTCGGGCCAATCAAAGAGCATCATGCTTGGAATCAGCTTACTGCGTTTGATGAAAAAGTAGATGCTTCTTCTTTTCATATTTTCGTCAAGGGTACCCGGACCGTACATCGTGGGGTCCAGCAAGCCCGAGATGGACAGCATACTATCGCGAATCACCTCACCTTCCGCACGACGTGGAACCCAGCGTGAGAGCCACTGATTATCTGGGTCCACCTTCTGCTGAAGAGTGCTAGATTGCGATGCCTGCATATAAACGCTGCTGGTCATGATCAATTGGTGAATGGGTTTCAACCTCCAATCGTTTTCAATCAGTTCTGATGCAAGCCAATCAAGAAGTTCGGGATGACTGGGTGCTGCACCGGATAGCCCAAAATCATTGGGTGTAGCAACTAAACCTTGTCCGAAATGAAATTGCCAAATTCGATTCACGATTACCCTTGCCAAGAGCGCTCCGGCACCTGCCTCAACATCAGTCATCCAATTGGCAAGGGCGGACCTTCGATAAGTGAGGCTAGTATTTCCATTGTTACCACGGACTTGCCATGTTTCAGCACTGAAATCGGGTGGTGTGAGTACGGTTAAGAAACCGGGTTCAGCCGGCTCTTTCTTTTGCTCTACATCACCACGTTCGAGCACAAACGTTTGCGGGTAGAAGTGAGGATAGCCCCGACCATCCGCATGATGCTTCAGGTGAGGCAACCCTTCACTGGAAACCATCACCTTGGTGAGATCAGTGGGTGGACCTGAGGCTCGAAGTGATTCAATTTCCGCTGACAATCGACTCCACTCTGGATGGGATTGCTTGTACCAATTCAACCCGACCTCCCACGCGTCTCTTTGCTCTTTGGATTCTTTAGCATCGAAAATCGCCTGCATCACTTTTTCGTTGATACCCTCAGAACCTACCGAAACCGGGGCATCCCCAAATGGGGAAAATGAAATTCGGAATCGGCCCATGACATGTTTTGGGTTGGGATGCTGAAATTTGAGAGCAATCTTCCAGCGAATAGTATCTGTGTTTTTGACAGGAGCATCGAACGAAAAGACGGCAGCCTGATCTTTGCCAATGCCTCCGAAATCCACCGCCCATCCCGAGATTTCGTCATCATCAATCGACGCAGCAACGGAGAGGCTGTCAGTATTCTGCTGGTGAGTAGCGTTGGCTGTCACCAAATCCACTTCTATCCATGAATTTGAAACTCCGCCCTGCAATTCAGAACCAGCGTTGTTTTCCACATAAACACGGATATCCCCAAGAGCAAAGTTGCCGTTGCCCGCTCCACCCGGTCCAGCGTTTGGCAGGCTTTTATCCGCCAGAGCTTCCAAACGAATCTGATTGACCAGCTCAAGAGAACTGCGTCCTTCGATAGTAATATTCTCTTTGCTAGCTACCGAACCCCTCACCAACCACGAACCATCAGGTTGCTCCTGATAAATTGTACCGGCATCAGAAGTCACGGTAAGAACTTTGAGCGATTGCCATTTCGATTCAAGTTCTTCAATGTTCGCCGAATCGAGCCAATCCACAAAATGACTCTCCAACTCGTTTTTCTCAAAAACTTCTAACTTCTCAATATTCTGCTGCAGCTTACTCTGCCACTGTTCGCGTTTTCTGGCATTCCGATCAGGGTCTAAATCCAACTCAACTTCACTCCGAATGGTTGAGGTAAAGTTGGCAGCTATGGAATAATAGTCGGCGGATGTAATCGGATCAAACTTGTGATCATGACATCGAGCGCAACCAACGGATAAGCCTAGAAAAGTGACCCCGGTAGTGGCCACCATATCATCCAATTCGTCGTACCTCGCTGACTCGAACTCAGCTTCGGTTAATTGAGTGGGAAAAACTCCAGCTCCCAAAAAACCTGTCGCCATCATCGCAAGAGGATTCTCTGGAGCGAGTTCATCTCCGGCGATCTGCCAACGCGTAAATTGATCGAAAGGCATATCCTGATTAAAAGCTTTGATCAGGAAATCGCGATAGTGATACGCATGGGGTCGATCGTAATCTTGTTCGTAACCATGCGATTCGGCGAATCTTGCGACATCCATCCAATGCCGCGCCCACCGTTCACCAAAATGAGGTGAATCCAATAGCTGTTCCACATAGCGATTCCATTGATCATCGCCAAAGTCACCGACCAGGTTTTCCAGAGCATCGATCTGCGGTGGTAAGCCAACTGCGTCCAGAGAGCCTCTTCTGACCAGCGTCCTAGCACTAGCGTCAGGATTTCCTGTCAGTTCAATTTTTTCGAGATCGCTCAAGATGAAGAAATCAATCGGGGTTCGACACCACTGTTCAGTTTTTACGGTAGGTGGATCGATCCTGTTGAGAGGTTGAAAAGACCAAAATTCTCGATCATCCTCAGAGATCTTTCGGCTCTTCACCTCATTGAATTCACTGTCAGCGAGAGGCTGATCATAGGGGGCCCCCAAATCGATCCACTGGCGAATCCAATTAATTTTTTCCTCTGATAGGCGTTCCTCTTTGAGTGGCATCGTGGGTTCAGATTCGTGCGTCACCAGCTCGAAGAGGTAGCTTTCTTCAGCCTTCTCCCCAACGAAGCCACTTTCCATCAGGGAACTTCGAGTCGCAAGACTAAAGTCTGCTTTAATCGATTTTCCTCCATGACAGTCAAGGCAATGCTTGGTCAGAATTTCTCGCACATGGTTTTTAAAAATCGTCAAACCTTTTTGAGCCCTTTGGACATGATTCGGAGGCACTGTCTTTGCTTGATTCGATAAAGCAGACTGGCCTTGAGCAGGTCCTAGATTTGAACCCACTACACTCATAAAAATCACGAACGAAGTAAAACTGCAAAGAGATTTACCGTTTTGAAAGCACAATAAATTCATTCCGAGCTTTTTCTGTTCAGCAAAAAAATAATAGCGACCACCAAACCAGATGGGATCTCAGGTAAACCACACCAGTGTAACCGAAGTCGAATGGGATAGATCCTGCTCATCTGCATGGAATGGCTATTCCAAAGAAGTTTCATTCCCCGCGCAAGTAGATGAAGAGCTATGGGCAACTGCCTGCTCAATCTCGCTCGGCGGTCACCGAAGGCTCAGACCGCAACCCAACCGTGTTGACTGACACAATTCGGTACTCATGAAGCTCACCGCTTTCGGCCTCCGGGATTTGGAATTGCATACGGTTGAGGGGAAGAGTTGGTGTGTCGCTATAAAGCAGACTCTGAAATATCTCCCGCCCATATCGATTCGGTGAACTCGATTTAATCTCAGCAATCAGATTCTTTCCGCGATAAATCAGAAATTTACTGATCCCGCTTTCCAAGTCGGCTTTGGCTGACCAAAGCAATCGGTCGTTTTGGATACGTGGATTCGCCGGAGCTGGTGGAGGAGTCAAATCTTCGACGTTCGTATCTTTTACATATTGCATCCATAGTTTTGCAAAGCCCTCGCCGGGTAACCAAGTCGATTGATGAATCGGACCTTCAAAGTCTTCCGGAGATTTAGCAACAAATCCCGGGGTGCTTGCCAGCCACCCCTGAGATGGGTCGATTTCACGAAGACTTCCACCCGATGCCTGCGGAAGCCTTAACTGCAAGCATCTGTCCAGCCAGCGAATCGCTAGATATCTCTGGTTACCACACTCGTGGCTAGTCAAAGGATCTACCGCAACACCAATCAATCCACGACGAGCTCTAATACGTCCGAAAAATAATTCATTCGCTGGCCAGACTCGCGCAAACCGTCCTTCCTTTATCGTCACTCCTTCTTTGGTGCCAGGGTTGCACATGATGGGAACGGACAAAGCTGCTTCGGGTAAATCATGAGGCTGTATAGCTGGGCGTTCAGGGTTTGACTCAAATAGTGGTACTCCTGACCGAAGCCAAGCTGCTGCTACCTTTTCTGGATGTAGTAACACCATCCCTCCCGCCCAGTGACCTCCACCGCTATGCCCCCACAACGCCCATGGAACATCTGCCAGTTCTGGATGATCACTTGCTTCACCTAAATCCGTCAAAGCTCGATGAAATGCATCGCTCGAACCATTTCGTGGATCACACCAGAGCTGACAATCGGCTTTTGCGGGTTGCTCATACGACGGCGCCATCAAAGCAGATTGGTGTTTCTCTGCTAATGCCTGCCAGTGAAGATCATAAGCACCTGAAAGGCCCGACTTGCAGGAGCCTTCTCCACAGCCGTGCTGATGCACAATAATTCCTCGAACTTTATCTGCGGTGGGAGGAATCCAAATCGTGTAATTCACACCAAAAACCAACTCTCCCGGCGCTTTTGATGCCTCGTATCGAACACGATAATACGGAGGTTCTGCATCAGGAAACACATCGTATGGAGGTGCTTGGGCAAAAACGGGGCTACATGCAGAATCGGCAAAAAAGGAAAGAGTCAAAAAAGCAATTAGGTAAGTCAGAATGAAAGCTGAGAAATGCTGTCTCATGTGCTGGCCCAAATAACCAAGAAGGAAAATCGCCTATCCACTCAGGTCCTACCCACTGAGATATTATCCCACGATCATAAGGTATAGAGACAAGCCTGTTGGTCAGACCTTCCGTGTTACACAGAAAAAACTTTTGGCGGACTCTGCGTTGCGAGGTGACGAATGCAACGCACCAAGTTTATCGCAATCCAAACGGCGCAGGCTATCTCTCATCGGACGGATTACGAAATACCTTCCCGCCTAACAGCCAGACACTTATCGCCGTTGATTCCAGAGAATGATCAAGTGTCACCGATATTTCTGTACTCATTCGAAAGGAACTACGTTCCTAAGGTCTTCCGGCTCCTGAAAAATTAGCCTCGCAACGATGACATCCCACCGTCTACACCGATAACCTGCCCCGTAATCCATGATGCTTCAGAACGTAGCAAGAAGGCTGCAAGTGACGCTATATCCTCAACTTCACCAACCCTTTTCAGGGGGTGCTTCTCGGCCATGGCAGAACGTTTCGCCTCAGAAGACAAAAACTTTTCGCTTAACGGGGTATTCGTGAGACCAGGGGCGATGCAATTCACACGAATCTTCGGTGCGAGCTCCGCAGCTAAGCTGCGGGTCAAACCCTCAATGGCGCCCTTCACTGAAGCAACTGAAGCGTGCATGGTCATGCCTTGAGCCACAGCCACCGTACTAAAAAAAACAGCAGAAGCTGAACCGGTTGCTCTCAACGCAGGCACTGCCGCTTGCAGACATTCCACCGCCGAGATCACATTCAATTGGTAGTCTTCAAGCATGGATTGACGACCAAGTTGCCGAAGTGGACCCAAATTGATTGAACCCGGGCAGTAAATAAGTCCATTCAGTCGCTCGGGCAGATGGTCTTTCTCTAATTTGTCGGAAATCAAATCCAGACTCAAATGGGTGAGGTGATCAGAATCGTCTACTACCGGCGGTGTCCTCGAGACGTTAATCACATCCGCCCCCCCACTGAGCAGGCTGCGGACGACTCCAGCCCCAATACCGTGACTACCGCCTACAACTAAATATCGTTCTGTTTCTACCTGAGTCATTTTTCGACCATCCACCTAGGGTTTGCCGGATGCTCTGATTAGTGATCAACCTTAATTCCCGCATCCGCCTTGAGAGACGCGTTCTAGTGTTGTCGCCTGACAAGCGTTCAGCATGGTCGGCCCAGTTGATGAAGTATTCAGCACGAGTGGTCTCGAGGCATCCTGAGGAATCACCTGGGAAACTGATACCACCGAGTTGAAACCGTTTGAAGAAGGGCAGATCAGGCCAACCCACGATCAATGGATTGGAC